>CAYFJU010000027.1:0-34778 GCA_964343505.1 uncultured bacterium | reverse complement strand
AATAGATAACTTAAATTATCAATGTGTAAACCATGTCTCTCCAAGTGTCAAATTAATTTAAAATCTATCTTGACATGTATTTTCCATTTATCATAATCTTGCCCCCCGGTATTAAACCAATCGGGACATATTAAAGATGAAAACATTCGCGCCAAAATCCGCAGCAAAAGAAGCCAAGAAGGCTAAAAAGGGATACTCCAACTAGGGTTGTAGGCGCATATACATACATAAAATTTGATTAGCCCCTGCACCCTAGGTGACAGGGGCTTTTTTTTTGTCCAAAATAAACAGAAAGATAAGAACCATGACTGAATGTCCAGTTTGCGGCACTGAATTTGAAGTGTCAAACGAAGTCGAAGAAAATGAGATCCTTGATTGTGATACCTGCGGTGCAGAGTTAGAAGTCACCAAACTGGATCCAATTACACTTGAAGAAGCACCGGAAGAACAAGAGGATTGGGGTGAATAATTCATCCCATCCTTCGATTCTTTTTAGAGGAATGACCGAATGAATAAAGTAGGCGTTCTTTTCTCGCGGATGCGAAAAGAAGAAAAGTTATTGTTCGATTCCGCCAAAGCTCAAGGTGTTGAATTGCAAAAGATTGACAGCCGCAACTTGGTTATGGATGGTGAGAATCCATTTGATTTTAATGTGATTCTCGATCGGGAAATATCCCATACCAGATCCCTGTATGTGATGCAAATGATGGAAAGTATTGGAATTCGAACGATTAATTCTCATCAAATTGCATCCATTTGTGGCGATAAAGTGGCCACCACTGCCGCCTTGAACAAGGCCGGAGTACCAAACTTGAAAGTGAATGTGGCTTTTACACCGAAGATGGCATTAGAAGCCATTGAATCCATGGGATATCCGGTGGTGCTAAAGCCCGTAGTTGGATCTTGGGGTAGGCTATTAGCAAAAATTAATGACCGTGATGCAGCCGAGGCAATTGTAGAACATAAGTCCTTTATGCCTGCAGGAACCCATTCCATTTATTACATCCAGGAATATATGGTTAAACCGGGGCGGGACATTCGCGCTTTTTACATTGGCGGCGAAACCATTTGTGCCATTTACCGCTCATCGGAACACTGGATTACAAATACGGCCCGCGGTGGTGAAACAACCAATTGTCCTGTTACGAAAGAGATTAGTGATCTCTGCGAACAAACAGCTAAGGCCGTTGGCGGTGGACTTTTAGCCATTGATATCATGGAGACCGATCGCGGTCTGATGATCAATGAAGTGAATCATAAAATGGAATTTAGAAACAGTATTGATGTGACCGGGGTAGATATCCCGGGACGTATCATTGATTATGCCTTAAATGTGGGGGAAGGATCCTAATGGCAAATATAAAAGTGGGAATAGTAGGGGGAACCGGTTACACCGGGAGCGAAATGCTGCGGTTATTATTGCAACATCCGGAAGTGGAAGTGGTGGCGGTGACCTCACGCCAACAAGTGGGTAAGTTTATTCACAAAACACACCCAAACCTCCGGGGATACACCAGCTTAAAATATATTTCACCGGATGACCTGCCGGAAACGGATGTGCTGTTTCTCGGGTTGCCCCACGGCGCTGTGGCCTCCCGAATTGATGAATATGCAGCAACGACAAATCACCTCATTGACCTGAGTTCTGATTTTAGACTAAGGAATCCTGAAGATTATGTCCAGTACTACCAGCATAATCATGAACGGCCGGACCTTTTGAATGATTTTGTATATGGCATGCCCGAACTCCATCGGGAAAAAATCAAAAATTCAAATCGAATTTCGGTGCCCGGATGCACTGCCACAGGAGCAATTCTGCCGTTGAAACCCATCGTGGATGCGTTCAACATTAGCCAAGTTGTGATTGATGCTAAAGTTGGTTCATCTGCATCCGGCGCCCAATCCAGGGCAGGGACCCATCATCCCGAGAGGCAAGGCGTGGTGCGCAGCTTCAAACCCAGTGGACATAGGCATATTGCTGAAATGCAGCAGGAACTCAACGGCGATGGAAATATATCCTTAAACTTTTCACCCCATGCGGTTGAATTGGTTCGTGGCATCCAAAGCACGATCCATGTCTTTATTGACGGTGATTATGAAGAAAGGGATGTATGGCAGGCCTACCTGAAAGCCTATAAAACCGAACCTTTTATTCGCCTGGTTAAGGAAAAATCCGGCGGCTACCGTTTCCCGGAACCGAAGGTCGTTATGGGCACGAATCTCTGTGAAATCGGGTTTGAAAAAGATCCGGCCACCGGACGCCTGGTGGTCATGTCCGCCATCGATAACCTGATGAAAGGCGCTTCCGGCCAGGCCGTGCAGTGTATGAATATCGCCTTGGGATTGGAAGAGACCATGGGCATTAATCAACTGGGTTTTCACCCCATTTAGGATTTAGGAAAATGTTAGTAGTAAAAGTTGGCGGCAGCGAAGGCATTGATTATGATGCTTTTCTGGAAGATTTAGCCACATATGATAAGGCCATATTAGTTCATGGCGGGTCCAATGAATTGAATGAAGTATCAACTGCTTTGGGGCATCCGCCCAAGATCGTCACGTCGGTTTCAGGTTTTACCAGTCGTTACACCGACCGGGAAACGATGGATATGTTCAACATGGTGTATGCGGGCAAGATGAATAAAATGATTGTGGAAAAACTCCAGGCTTTAGGGCGCAATGCCATTGGTCTTTCCGGACTGGATGGGCGCCTGTTTGAGGGCCCTCGGAAAAAAGCACTCAAAGTAGTAGAGAATGGAAAGAAACGAATCATCCGAGATGACATGACGGGTAAAGTCGAGAAGGTCAATTTGGATTTACTGAACTTATTGATCGATAATGGCTTTACGCCTGTTCTCACACCTCCGGCAATTAGTCACGAAAGTATGCCCATCAATGTGGATGGGGACCGCTTGGCCGCCGTTATTGCCGGCGATGTAAATGCGGATGAGTTGGTCATCCTGTCCAACGTCCCTGGGTTGCTCAGGGACCCCAATGACATGGATTCACTTATTGGGAATATCCCTTTAGATGAAATTGACAACCATATTGAAGAATTTGCCCAGGGGCGGATGAAAAAGAAATTGCTCGGCGCCAAAGAAGCCCTGGAAGCCGGTGTATCCAAAGTGATTCTCAGTGGTGCCAGAACTGAAAATCCTTTAACCAATGCCTTGAACGGGCAAGGGACGGTAATCGTATGAATCAATGGATCGAATTAGAAGAACGCCACGGCAGCGGTGCCTATGGCAACTGGCCGATTGCCTTGGAAAGAGGCGATGGTTCCCGCGTTTGGGATACGGAGGGGAAGACTTATCTGGATTTAGGCGCCGGGATTGGCGTCACCAGTCTGGGCCATGCCAATCCGGAAATTGCAGAAGCTGTTTCAGAGCAAGCCCAGGAACTCACCCATTGTATCAATGGGTACTTTGCGAGTCCTGTTCGGGCTCGGTTTTTGGAGAAATTGTGTTCCATCGCACCCGGAAATTTGAACAGCGCTTTCTTAACCAATTCCGGGACGGAAGCGGTAGAAGCGGCCATCAAATTGGCACGTATGAATACGGGTCGAACCAAAATTATCAGTACCATTCGCGCATTTCATGGCCGATCCATGGGTGCCCTATCTGCCACTTGGCGGAAAGACTACCGTGAACCTTACGCGCCACTTGTTCCGGATTTCCATCATGTGCCCTATGGACGGATCGAAGCATTCGAAAAAGTGTTGGATAATCAAGTCGCCGCGGTGATCCTGGAACCCATCCAGGGAGAAGGGGGAATTATCATTCCGCCGGATGGATATCTTGCCCAAGTTCGTGAACTATGTGATAAAAAGGAAATCCTGTTCATTCTTGATGAGATACAAACCGGTATGGGCCGCACCGGAAAATGGTTTGCTAGCGACCATGAAAATGTTGTTCCCGATATTTTATGCTCAGCCAAAATGCTGGGCGGTGGATTCCCTATCGGCGCCATGCTCATGAGGGATGGCTTATCCTTTGAACGGGGAAAGCACGGCAGCACTTATGGGGGAAACCTGTTGGGTTGCAGGGCTGGATTGGCCGTCATTGAATATTTGGAAACGCATCAAATTCTTTCTCATGTAACTGAAATAGGTGAATGGGCTTTGGATGAATTAATCAGTCGCACCGCCAATTTGGAAGTAGTGAAAGAAGTACGAGGCAGGGGACTTATGTTAGGAATCGAATTAAAATCACCGTCAGGGCCCTACCTACAAGCATTATTGGGAAAAGGTATTCTGGCCATATCAGCCGGGAAAAAGGTCCTCCGGCTTCTACCGCCTTTGACCATTTCAAAAGCGGAATTGACAGAAGGCATTGATGCAATCATTGAGGTGCTTTCATGAGTTTAGTTGAAAAACTTGTCCGGACTTACAGTCCCTCCAGTTCGGAAAGGGGAGCTGTTCGGATTTTCCTGAATGAATTGTCAAACCGGGGATTTCGCGTCCGCGAAGATGAGGTGGGTAATGCCATCGGCAGAATCGGAAATGGACCTAAGCAGATTTACCTCGTGGGTCATATTGATACAGTCCCCGGGGTGATTCCTGTATCGGTAGAAAATGGGATTTTGCACGGTCGGGGCAGTGTAGATGCTAAAGGTTGCCTGGCGTCCTTTGGAGAAGCGGCCAAACAATTTATTGATTCGGATGAACTCACTATCACGGTGGTGGGGTGTGTGGGCGAAGAATCGGATTCCCGGGGCGCTTACCATCTCAAAGATACGATGCCCGTTCCCGATTACGTCGTGATCGGCGAGCCCAGTGGATGGGAAGGGCTAACCTTGGGGTACCGTGGTGTCATGTGGTTGGAATATGCGTATGAATCCTCACGCCATCACCATGGCGCACCGGTGCCGACGCCGGCCGAAGTGGGTGTCCGCTTCTATACAACAATCTTTGAAAAATTTGCAGAGCAGGAGCCCCATTTTGATAATGTATCCCTGCGCCTGGTTGATATGAATGCATATCAATTGGATGGTAATATTGGGATAAAAATGAAAATGGATTTACGGACACCACCAGGGTTTGATTTTGAAGCATTTATGGCGGAATGCCAGCAAAATTTAAATGGCGCAAAGCTAACGACGGATCAACCCATTCACGCCGTTCTTACAGATAAAAGAAACCCACTTGTGCGATCCTTTTTAGGTGGCATTCGAGCCAATGGTGGCAAACCGGTATTCAAGCGGAAAACAGGGTCAGCAGATATGAATATTTTAGCGGATTGGGGCTGCCCCATGTTGGCTTACGGTCCCGGTGACTCTGCCTTGGATCATACGGCCAATGAACATTTGATCTTAGATGAATATGAAAGATCGATAGAGATTTTAAAAACAGTACTTCAACGATTAGGACAATCATCATGAAAGTAGCATTATTGGATTCAACCATACGGGAAGGGGAACAGTCCCCCAATGTATCATTCACCGTAGAACAAAAGATTGAGATCGTCAAAGCAATGGATGATTTCGGTGTGGAATTCATGGAATTGGGCCACCCTGCCGTTTCTCCGGATATTCGGGAGGCGGTGGCGCAAATTTCTGCCATGGATACGAGGGCAGAAAAACTCATCCATGGCCGTGCCACCCGTTCAGACATTGACGACGCAGTTTCTTTCGGTGTGCCTTGGGTGGGCATCTTTTTTGGGACTTCCGACCTCAGCCTCGAGCACAAATTTGGAATTGATCGGCCAACCGCTTTGGCGCGAATTGTGGAAGCGGTTTCGTACGCTAAGGATCAAGGAATCAAATTACGGTTTACAGCTGAAGATGCAACCCGCACGGATCTGCCCTTTCTCATGGAAGTGGCTCAAGCGGTGGAATCTGCCGGAGCGGACCGCTTCAGCATAGCAGATACGGTAGGCATTCTCACGCCTGAAAAGACGACTTCACTGATTCAAAGTGTAACTGAGGCGATTAATATTCCGGTCCATATTCATTGCCATAACGATTTTGGATTGGCCACTGCTAATGTTGTCTCCGCTCTTCATGCGGGTGCCCACGTGGCCGATGTGACGGTCAATGGACTGGGCGAACGGAGCGGTATCGCACCCTTGGCTGAGGTGGCCGTCCTGTTGAAACAACAATACCAGGTTGAAAATGATTGGGACCTGGGCGCTCTGGCAAATCTGGCGAAAAAAGTGGAACAAATGTCCGGTGTATTCAACAGCGAGCACAAACCGATTGTCGGGCTCCATGCCTTTACCCATAAAGCAGGACTGCACACCCGCGCTGTGTTAAAAGATCCCCGTACCTATGAGGCCTTTCCCCCGGAATTGGTGCAGCGGCATCGCGATATTTCGATCGATAAATACTCCGGCCGGGATGCGGTGGCGGACCGCCTGGACAGCATGAATATCCAATATACCGATGTGCAGTTGGATGAAATATTGACCGTGATTAAATCGCATCCTGAAAAACGGCGTTTCTCTGACATAGACCTGATTGAAATAGCCGATGAAGTCCTAATGGTTGATTTAAAGGTTTATGTGCCCATGAATGTTGAAGCGATCATCAATATGGAGTTGAGCAGTGCTGTTTACACCACCCGCGTGACCCGCTGGCTTATGAGCCTGCCACAGGTCAAGGATGTCTATGAAGTGGCCGGGGATTATGACATTATTGCCCATATTACAGCTGATTCCATTGGCGAACTCAATTCATTCATCGAAGAACTGCGAGTTTCTGATGGGGTGAAGCGCACCCATACGAGGCCGGTTTTAAAAGGCTATTCCAATGGACAGGTTCGACAAAATGAGCAGGATAATTAGTGGGGCAAACGCTCACTGAAAAAATTGTCCAGCGCTATGCCATTGGTTTGGATGATGGACATATCGTTCGGTCCGGGGATACCCTCTGGTTGCAGCCGGCTCATGTGTTGACCCATGACAATACGGCCGCCGTCATACCCAAGTTTGCCGAGTTTGGAATGGATGAGGTCTATGGCAAGAATCAACCGGTCATCGCTTTAGATCACAATGTCCAGGATCGAAGTGAACAAAATAAACGCAAGTACGATAATATTGAACATTTTGCGTCTGATCAAGGATTGTCCTTTTTCCCCGCTGGGAGAGGAATTGGGCACCAGGTGATGATTGAAGAAGGATTCGCCTTCCCGGGGAGTTTTTGTGTGGCATCTGATTCTCATTCCAACATGTATGGTGGAATTGGTTGCCTTGGAACCCCAATAGTGCGTTCCGATGCGGCAGGGATTTGGGCTACCGGGAAAATGTGGTGGACAGTACCACCGGTCGTCAAAGTGATTCTTGAAAACCAAATACAACCCGATGTCAGCGGAAAAGATGTTATTTTAACATTGATCTCCGAAGTAGGTCGTGAGGCAATCCTAAACAGGGCATTGGAGTTTTCCGGTGAGGGCGTCAGTAGTTTATCAATCGATGACCGTCTTACGATTGCCAATATGACCACCGAATGGAGCGCTTTAACGGGATTGTTCCCCTTTGACCAGCAGGTGTTGGATTGGCTCTTTAAGCAGCAAGAACGGCATCCGCATAATCCCCGATTTTCTACATACCGGATCCAGGACTTGGATCTGGATAATTTGGTGCCAGATCGGGATGCGGTTTATGAAAAAACGATCACCGTTGATTTGGCCTCCATTTCACCCACCGTAACCGGCGCCAATGATTTGAGCACAATATTAACCGGTGCAGAAAACACACGGGAAAAAATCAAAATCGATAAAGCTTACCTTGTTTCCTGCGTGAACAGCCGTACAAGCGATCTGATGAGAGCAGTTGAAATTCTTGCTGATAAAACAGTTCACCCAGATGTTGACCTCTATGTTTCTCCCGCCTCGGCCCAGGTTCAAGAGGATCTGAAAGAGAGTGGGTCTTGGCAAACATTGATCAATGCAGGGGCCAAAATACTTCCGTCAGGGTGCGGGCCCTGTATCGGTTTGGGGGCAGGATTGCTGGAAGCGGGAGAAGTGGGCATATCTTCCACCAACCGCAATTTCCCCGGGCGCATGGGACACCGGGATTCGCAGGTCTATCTCAGCTCACCGGAAGTGGTGGCGGCCTCAGCCGTAAACGGATTTATCACCGGTGGCGATCGCTTTAATGGGACGGTAAAAATTCACACGCAAAATCATATGGTGGACAGTGGTTTAAATATGAAAGAAAACACATCCGACCAAAATGTGATTCTGGGGGCGCTCCTTTTTTGTCCGGCCGATAATATTACTACCGACGGCATTTTTCCGTCGCGCTTCACCTATGATGAATCATTAACGGAATCCGATATGGCGGACTTAGCGATGGTTAATTATGACCAAAATTTTGGAAACTTGGCGCAAACAGGAGATATCCTGGTGGCGGGATACAATTTTGGCGCCGGCAGTTCCCGGGAGCAGGCCGTGACAGCCTTGAAGGCAAAGGGAATTCAATTGGTCATTGCCGCATCTTTCAGCGCCACTTTCAAAAGAAATGCCCTCAATAACGGGTATGGATTAGTCGTTTCACCAGAATTGTATGATTCGTTCAAATCGAGCGCCAAAATTGATATGCCCACTGTTAGACCGGGTGTGGATCTGACTGTGGATTTTAAAAGTAGTTCCATTCAAGTAAGTGGCCTAAAAAGCAGTTTTCAATTCGAGGGATGGAGCCGACTGGAACAGGATTTGATTAATTCCGCTGGATTAAATAACTATATAGAGAACCATTAGACATAATATGAAAAAATATAAAATAGCATGGCTTCCCGGCGATGGTGTCGGGGTTGAACTGGCTGAACAGGGAAAGTACGTATTAGATCAACTGGGTTTTTCAGCAGATTATATTCATGGCGATATTGGCTGGGAATTCTGGAAGAGTGAAGGGAATCCCCTTCCTGACAGGACGATAGATATATTGAATCAAGCTGATTGTGCATTTATGGCAGCAATTACGTCTAAACCTAAATCAGACGCAGATTTGGAATTGGATCCATCCCTTCAAAATAAAGGATTAGAATATTTATCGCCAATTCTTCAAATTCGGCAGCAGTTCCATTTACATACTAATTTGCGTCCCTGTCGAGCTTACCCGGGCAATGCAAAAAACCATCAGGATGACATTGATCTGGTTATTTTCAGAGAGAATACAGAGGGACTGTACGCGGGGGTTGAATTCCATCCTCTGCCGGAACCTGTGTATTCAGCAATGAACAATCATAATGATGAAATGAACCGCTTTGGGACAAATGATTTAGCGGATGTGGCCCTTTCGACCCGCATCATGACCCGGGCCGGGTGCCGTTCGATTTTAAAACAGGCCTTTGACTATGCCCGCAATAATAACCGCCGTTCAGTCACCTTGGTGGATAAACCCAATGTACTTAGGGAGACAGGGGGGCTCATGCGGCGGGAAGCCATGGCCATGGCCAAAGAATATCCGGAGATCGAATTCCAAGAAGTAAACATGGATGCCATGTGTATGTGGATGGTGAAGAATCCAGAAAATTATGATGTACTGGTGGCGGAAAATATGTTCGGGGATATTTTATCGGACTTGGCCGCTCAACTTGTGGGTGGACTTGGATTTGCCGGTTCCGCTAATATTGGAGACGATTACGCTGTGTTTGAGCCCTCCCACGGTTCGGCGCCGAAATATGCCGGGCAGCATAAGGTGAACCCTATTGCCACATTTTTATCCTTAAAAATGATGTTGGATTGGCTGGGGGAAACAGAAAAAGGCCACCGCATAGAATCCGCCATAGCAACCATTATCGCGGAACAAGAATTCGGCACCTATGATATGGGTATGGATCATTCCAGTATAGAAGTGACAAAAGCCATTTGCAATACCATAGGGAATGAATCCATTGAAACAATATCCTAAACTTTCCTCTCATTTTGAATCTTTAAACCCGTCCGCCATTCGGGAGGCGGCGAATTTATTTGATAAACGGGCCGATCATGAAGACGTTACCGTGATCAATATGGCTATTGGGAATGTGACCCTCTCCATGCATCCGGCTATGGTCCGGAGGATGCACAGTCTTGGCGATCCCGCCAGTCCTTTTGCCAAGGGCGTGGTGTCTTATACCCGTACCCGGGGCACGGATGAAGCACGGCAGGCTTTCTTAAATGTATTGGGGGCTTCCGGAGTGGATACAGATGGTCTTTTCTGCCAGGTGACAGAAGGGGCATCCCAGGGGATGGAATTGATCCTGGCCGGTGTTTGCGGTCCACCTGGATCAGAAGAAAAACCCTTGCTGGTCTTTGATGCCACTTATACGAATTACATGGCTTTCGCAAAAAGTTCCGGCAGACGGATTGTGAATGTAACCCGAAAACTGAACGGTGACGGCCGCTTTTCACTCCCGGTTTTGGATGAGTTGGAAACCGTGATCAACCAAGAAAATCCCGGGGGAATCCTGGTTATTCCATTTGATAATCCCACCGGTCAGCACATGCGCCGGGCGGACCTGGTGAAAGTGGCCGAACTCTGCGTGGAGCACAATATTTGGCTGGTGAGTGATGAGGCCTACCGGGAACTCAATTATGATGGAAAGTCTCTCTCCAGCGTATGGACCCTGGACGAATCTGAAGTACCGGGGATCAGCGGGAGACGGATCAGTTTAGAATCAACTTCCAAAGTATGGAACGCCTGTGGTTTGCGGATCGGCGCCATGGTCACGGATAATGGGGAGTTTTTTGAAAAATCTGTTTTTGAGAATATGGCCAATCTATGTGCCAATACCATTGGACAACATATTTTTGGCGCCCTGGCCCATGAGTCCCATGCTGATATTCAACAATGGTATCATAAACAGCGGGACTATTATGGCAGTATTATCACCCATTTTGTTCAGGCAATCCAGGAAG
Source organism: uncultured bacterium (assembly GCA_964343505.1). Classification (GTDB taxonomy): domain Bacteria; phylum Fidelibacterota; class Marinisomatia; order Marinisomatales; family TCS55; genus TCS55. The sequence goes on along the minus strand of CAYFJU010000027.1, from coordinate 23,941 downwards.
AAATTCCCGGCATCATCGCTTCCCGGCCTGATGCGGCTATCTATACCGTTGTGGATGTACGCAACCTGGTAAACAATGGATTTAATGCAGCCGATTTTGTCCGTTTCTGCGCCAGGGAGGGAAAAGTCGATTTGGACGGAAAAAACTATACAATCCTGGTTTCTCCCATGCGAGGATTTTATAATGATGAGGGCGAGGGCGATACACAGATGCGGATTGCCTTTGTGGATCCGCCGGAAATGGTGGCGAAAACTCCAAAAATATTTGGGGAATTACTTAATAATTTCTTGGGTAACCAATAAAATATCGATAACAATTAAATTTATTGTTGACTTGGGTTAAAATATTTTTTTAATCTTTGACCAAGCAAATCCTGCTTTTTGACAATTCAGCACCGGATTTTATCCAGAAAGGTGGAGGGTTCAGGCCCTTTGAAACCTTAGCAACCTGACTCGCACAATGCGGATCAAGGTGCTAATTCCTGCCCCGAATTGATTTCGGGGAAAGATAAGAGCAGATGATGCTGAATCTGTCTCTCACCCCCCTGACGAATAATCCTTAACTACGTATCGGTCTATTGTATAGGCCTTAGAAATGGTTCGTAGTCGCAGTACATCCAATTAGTTTCAATAATTGGATTTTTCTCCTTTCTCTCATAATTAAAGTTCCGGTGATGAATGCCAAAAATAGCAAGGTAAAAACCGGAACCACATGATGAGTACATGGAAAAAAGAATTAGAAAACAAGATTAAACCTGGATGGCTTCAGGAGATTGAAGCCTTCGAAGTTCAGCTTAAGCGCCGCAAAGCCGGCGAGTTAGATGAAAAAATCTTCGCTGAAATGCGTCTGCGTAAAGGCGTCTATGGTCAGCGCTACGACAACGGCAAAAGGGAAGACGGCCTCCGCACCCAGGAATTAAACTATCCTTCCGGGGAGATATTAAAAGGCCCGGACACCCTGTGGGATGCCCCCGGGATGCAGCGTATCAAAATCCCCTTTGGCGGCCTGAATCCGGACCAATTGGACGTGCTGGCGGATCTATCCGAGGAATATTCGGCAGGCATCCTCCATGTCACCACACGCCAGGATATCCAGTACCATTTTATCCATATCGAAGATACAATTGATATTATGCTGCGTTTGGCGGCTGTGGGGATTACCACCCATGAGGCCTGCGGGAATACAGTCCGCAACATTACCGCCTGCCCGAATGCAGGCGTATGCAGTGATGAATCTTTTGACGTTACCCCCTATACCCAAGCCTTGAGCAAATTTTTGTTGGGCCATCCCGACTGCCAGGATTTCGGACGGAAATTCAAAGCCTCCTTTTCCAGATGTTTCGAAAAAGCCTGCGGGTTGGCCCACATGCATGATTTGGGTTATATCGCCCGGACCAAAATCGTGGCTGGTAAAGAAGTACGAGGGTTCGAAGTGTATGTGGGCGGCGGTCTGGGAGCGGTGCCTCAACAAGCCAGGTTATTCGATGCCTTTTTGCCTGAGACAGAAATCCTGCCTATTGCCCAGGCCATGGGACGGGTGTTTGCCCGCTTGGGAGAAAAACAAAATCGGGCCCGGGCACGCCTGAAATTTTTGGTCTCTAAATTGGGGCTGGAAGAATTCAAACGCCTGGTTTGGGCAGAGCGACAAATTTTGCCCCATGATGACCGTTGGGTCTCTTACCTGGATGAACTGCCGGCCTACGGCGAGAAACCACTGAAAGCGGGACAGGCATTGAATGGGGAAATACCACCCAAAGGATTTGAAACGTGGTACCAAACAAATGTTAAAACCCAGCGCCAGAAAGGTTATGCAGTCGTAACGGTTTACCTCCCCTTGGGGGATTTCACTTCGATCCAAGCTAAGTGCTTGGCTGATATCGCCCGCAAATATGTGGGCGAGCACCTGCGGGCCACGGTGGAACAGAATATTGTTTTGCGCTGGGTGAGTGAACGGGACTTGATTCCACTTTACAGGGATTTACAAGCCCTTGGCCTGGCTGAAATCGGGGCCGGGACGATTACGGACATTACCGCCTGTCCGGGAACCGATACCTGCAAATTGGGCATCTCCTCTTCCCGCGGCTTGGCCGAAGAATTATCCACCAGTCTTAAAGCCAAATACAGGGATTTAGATGAAGCGGTGCGCAACCTGCACATAAAAATCAGCGGCTGCTTCAACTCCTGCGGACAACACCATATTGCGGATATAGGTTTCTACGGTAACAGCCGCACAGTCGGTGGATATAAGGTGCCCCACTTCCAAGTTATTCTGGGCGGGCAATGGGAAAACAACGCCGGCAGTTTCGGACTGGCCATCGGAGCTGTACCGTCAAAACGGATTCCCGATGCCCTGGATAAGATTACCCATTTTTTTGTAGCCAACCGCCGAGAAAATGAATCCTTCCAGGCCTTTGCCAACCGTATTGGCCGCAAAGGATTACGAGATTTAATTGCCGACTTAATGAAAGTGCCTGCCTACGAAGCGGATAAATCCTTCTATTCTGACTGGGGTGATCCTCGGGAATATTCCCTGGGAGACTTAGGGGTCGGTGAATGTGCCGGGGAAGTGGTCAGCGCTACGGAATTTGAATTGGCTGACGCGGAACGGCAGGCCTTCGGTGCCCAACTCTTATTGGAAGCGAAAAGGTATTCCGAAGCGGATGGAACAGCTTTTCAGAGTATGGTAACGGCGGCCCATGCCTTGGTAAAAACTGAATTCTACGATGTGCCCAATGATGCTGATAATGTGGTGAAAGAATTCAAAACCCGTTTGTTCGACACAGGTATTTTCTTTGACCGCTTTGCCAAGGGAAAGTTCGGACGCTATTTGTTGAAACGCCACACAGCGGGGCCTGTGGAACCGGACCATGAATCAGTCCACCAGTTGATCGAAGAAACCCAGCTCTTTATCGAAGCCGCCCACGCCTGTTATGGGCGTCTGCAGGAGAACGGAGTAACCCATGGAATTAAATAAAATCAGCATTAAAATATTTTCAGACGACCCGAAATTGAATACGCCAAGATCTTTCACGCCCTTGTTTCACCGCTGGATTCAGCAACAGGGGGTTGCGGATCACTTGCTGGTTGATGTGGCCGACTACAGCCATGTTCATCATGGTCCGGGGATCCTGCTGATGGCCCACGAGGGGCACTATTCTTTGGATCAATCGAGCGGAAAACCGGGGCTGCTGTACGCTCGGAACCAACCCCTGTCCGGTACTTTGGCAGAACGGCTGAAAACGGTCTGGCATTACACAATCCTGGCAGCGCAGCAATTTGAAAGGGACACCCAGGTTACTTTTGATTATTGGCATTACCGGATCATCGCCAATGATCGGTTGGCAGCGCCCAATTCGAATCAAACCTTCCAGGCATTTTCTGAAGCCATTGCCGAACTCGCCACGGGATGGAATCTGAGAGATTGGGGCATTATCCAAAATACATCCGCACCGAAAGGTCGGTTGGAAATTGACTGGACTTTACGCAATTCCGTTGATCCCAAGGCCATTTTTAGTGAGAGTGAAGGGGTTCTGTTATGCTAAATGGTTATCATACCTCCAGCGGCCTGGATGCCTTAAATGTCCAGTTCGAAAATGCCTCAATTCGTGAAATTATCAGTTGGGTGAACCAATCTTTTGAGACGGAGAAAATTGGATTCGGTACAGGATTTGGTTCCAGTGGCAGTGTGATCCTGGACCATTTGGTCCAAGTGAACCGGGACATCCCCGTTTTTTATATCGATACGGATGTCTTGTTTCAGGAAACATATGAACTGCGGAAACAACTTGAAAATCGTTATGACATTCAAATTATCCGTTACCACAGCGGCTTGTCAATTGATGAGCAAGGTAAGCAATTTGGTGACCGTTTATGGGAATCGAACCCCGATAAGTGCTGTAATATCCGCAAGGTCCAACCTCTAAAAGATGCCCTGGCTAATTATGATGTCTGGATTACAGGCATCCGCCGGGACCAGTCCATCACCAGGAGTAACGCCCCCATTGTTGAATGGGAACCCCGCTTTAACGTGTTAAAAGTAAATCCATTGGCCACCTGGACACACGATCAAGTCTGGGACTACCTTCGGGAAAATAATATTCCCTACAATGATCTATATAACAGGGATTATGGCAGCATCGGCTGCTTCCATTGCACCAGTCCGCTTTCAGCAAAAGAATCGGAGCGGGCCGGCCGCTGGCGGGGATTACAGAAAACGGAATGCGGGCTCCATTTTGTGGAAGCAAATGACAGCACCATTTTACAAAGGTCATCCGAAGAATGAATACACTCTATCCCATATTCATGAACTTGAAAGGCAAACGCTGCCTGGTGGTAGGCGGCGGGAAAATTGCTTTGCAGAAGGTTAATCAATTGCGTGCGTCCCAGGCAGACGTGACCGTTATCAGTCCCAAGATTCACGTTGAATTGACGACCTTAGTGCAGGATGATTCTATTCAATGGATTCCCCGGGATTACGCATTTGGAGATGTGCAGGGATATTTTCTGGTGATCAGCGCTACGGATGATGACGCCGCCAACAAACTTGTTTTCATGGAAGCGGATTACCTCAACATCCCCGTGAATGTGGCTGACCAGCCGGAGCTCTGCCATTTCTTTTTGGGCGCCAATCACCAGGCCGGTGATCTAAAAATTTCTGTTTCTACCAATGGCGCCAGCCCGGGGTATGCTCAACAGGTTCGGGATGGGATTGCCAAAACCTATGGTGAAAACCATGCCCAGGCCATAAAAACGATAAAAGAAAAACGACAGGCAATCCAGGCCGAGAATGGTAACATAAAGCACCGCCATGAAATCCTGAAAAGTGAAGCAGTATATCTTTACAATGAATTAACCAGTTCCACAATTGACCCAAGCGATCTGGAAAAAGGAACCGTTTACCTGGTGGGCGCCGGCCCCGGTGATCCGGGCCTGATGACGGTGAGCGGTCTGAATGCCCTGCGGCAGGCCGAAGTTGTTTTATATGACAGCCTGGTTGACGAGAGTATCCTCAAAAAAGCCACCGCTGAACTGATCTTGTATGTGGGCAAGCGCTGCGGCAAACATTCCCATACCCAGGAACGGATAAATGAATTACTGGTGAGCTACGCTTTGCAGGGGAAATCAGTTGTGCGCTTAAAAGGCGGGGACCCCTTCATTTTCGGACGGGGTGGAGAAGAAGCAGAAGTTTTACAGGAAAAGGGCATTCCCTTTAAAATCATTCCCGGGGTGGCTTCCGGTATATCGGTGCCGGCCTACGCAGGCATCCCTTTAACGCATCGGGATTACAGTTCCAGTGTGGCCTTTGTTTCCGGGCATAGCTGCGGGAAAAACAAACACCTACCCTGGCTGGATTTGGTGGATAAAGTAGAGACTATCGTTGTGTTCATGGGGTTAAAAACATTGCCGCGGTTGGTTAAAAAATTGAAAGCTAGGGACTGGCCTGAAACCAATGAGATTGCTGTCATCAGCCAGGGGACACTATCCAAGCAGCGCTCCGTGGTGGCGCCACTGAACCAAATTGAAAATGCAATTAAGAATGTGGGAATCGAATCCCCTGCCCTGATTGTCTTGGGACCGACGGTGAAACTGCATGACAAACTACAATGGTTCAAACAAGAATCCGGGCAATTTGCACCAACATCATTTGCCGACCCAGTCCAAGGGATTGCGGTATAAGAAAGCTTTGCAAAGCCTTCTATAAGATGATTGTTTTTCAATACCGATGTATTTACGGCAGTAATCATGCTACACCAGGGATGTAAAAAGAGCGAAATCTTTAACGATTTGATACCGAAAAATTTAAATATAACCTATTTCAAACCGCTTTAAGGCAATGGGAAAAATGTCAAACCAATTGAAAAAAGAAAATATTCAACAAACTGGTAATAGTCAATCTTCGCTCTCCAGGGCTATACCAGCCAGAATCATTGAGTCTTCAAATCAATGTGATTTTGGGACTCACATTCGATGAGCTATAAACCATTAGATCATCTGGACGCACTTGAGAGTCAGTCAATATACATCCTGCGCGAAGCGTTTAATAAAGTAGAAAACCTCGCTATGCTGTGGTCGTTGGGAAAAGATTCTAATGCCATGTTGTGGTTAGCCCGCAAAGCATTTTTCGGTCATATACCATTTCCGCTCGTCCATGTGGATACATCTTATAAAATCCCTGAAATGATTGAATTTCGCGACCGTTTGTCAAAGGAGTGGAATCTCAATTTGATCGTCGGTAGCAACGAAGCTGCCTTAAAGAATGGTATGCATCCGGATCGGGGCCGTATAAATTGCTGTACCGCGTTGAAGACGGATGGCTTGAAACAGGTTGTGACCGAACATGGTTTTGCCGGATTGATTGCGGGTATCCGCCGGGATGAAGAGGGCACAAGGGCGAAAGAAAGGGTATTCAGCCCCCGAGGTGAAAACGCCGCATGGGATTTTCGCGACCAACCGCCCGAATTTTGGGAGCAGTTCAACACCGATGTGCCGCCGGGAACATCTTTGCGCATCCACCCTCTGTTACACTGGGCAGAAATTGATATCTGGCGCTATATCCAGCGCGAAAATATTCCTTTGCCGTCCCTTTACTTTGCTAAGAATGGTATTCGCTACCGGTCACTCGGTTGTGCACCATGCACCGGTGCAATCGTTAGTAAAGCGTCAACCTTAGAAGAAATTATTCAAGAATTGGAAGAAACCCGAGTCCCGGAACGGGCCGGCCGGGCGCAGGATCAGGAATCGGAAGATGCTTTCGAAAGACTGCGCGTAGAAGGATATATGTAATGAATGTAACTTTTTCACCCAACGGTTCGTCGTTCAAGGCCGATCGTCAGCCGTTGAAGATTAGCTTTGTGGGGCATGTCGATCATGGCAAATCAACGTTGGTGGGCCGCCTGCTGCATGAATTAGATGCATTGCCCGAAGGTAAGGTTGAAACAATCAGGGAGATGTGCAAGAAGCGCGGCATGCCCTTTGAATGGGCTTTCTTGATGGATGCGCTCCAAGCTGAACGCGACCAGGGCATTACCATTGACACCGCTCGCATTTGGTTTTCTACCGCAGGGCGCGATTATGTAATCATTGATGCGCCGGGCCATCGCGAATTCCTCAAGAACATGGTCACGGGTGCTGCCGGCTCCGATGCGGCCATCTTAACCATTGCTGCTGATGAGGGCGTACAGGAACAAACCCGGCGACATGGTTACCTGCTTCATCTTCTGGGCGTTAAACAGATTGTTGCTGTCGTAAATAAAATGGATTTGGTTGACTATTCACAAGAACGCTTTGAATCAGTTGCTTCGGCATTACGGGACTATCTTGGAAAACTGGGTGTTATGCCCAACGATGTCATTCCCGCTTCAGCCCGGGATGGACACAACATTAAATCCTCTTCAGAAAAAATGGATTGGTTCAATGGTCCAACCGTCGCACAAGCTATTGATTTATTCGAAGACCCCCAAACACCGGAGGACCTACCGCTGCGTTTCCCGATTCAAGACGTTTATAAGTTCGACAGCCGGCGAATCATCGCCGGCAGGGTTGAAACCGGGATTCTGCGGGTTGGTGATATGTTGCGGTTTTCACCGACAAACAAAACGGTTCGCGTACAAAGTATCGAGGAATGGAATGGTAATGGTGTACGGACAGCGGCTGGACCTGGCCGGTCAATCGGTATTACCCTGGAAGAACAAATTTTTACGGAGCGCGGCCATGTGGCAGCCCATCTGGGCGCTTTACCCCTGGAAACCGATGAAATTAAAGCGCGCATCTTTTGGATGGGTAAGGAACCATTGTCGGTTGGAAAACGCTACAAACTTAAGCTCGGAACCACAGAGGTCCGGGTTAAAGTCGTTGCGGTTGATAAGGTTATTGATGCGACCAATCTTTCAACAATCGAAGGCGGAAAGGTCGAGACCAATGCGGCTGCTGAGGTCGTACTTAAGGCCCGCAGTTTGGTTGCACTGGATGACTACGCCTCGCTTCCCCTGACCGGGCGGTTTGTACTGGTTGATGACTTCAAGATTGTCGGTGGTGGAAATGTTGTCGCAGATAAGCGACAGGAAATTAAATCGACCAACATAACAGCTGTCGCGCATCAGGTGACTGGGGCAAGTCGGGCACGTCTTAACGGACATAAAGGCGGAATTATATGGCTCACCGGCCTATCGGGTTCGGGTAAAAGTACGTTAGCTATCGAACTCGAATCCCAACTCCACCGCAAGGGATACCAGGTTTACGTTCTGGATGGAGACAATGTTCGGGGCGGGCTCAATAAGGACCTTGGCTTCTCGCCGGAAGACCGGACCGAAAACATCCGCCGCATTGGCGAGGTCGCAGCTCTTTTTGCTGAGGCCGGATTCATCGTTATCACCGCCTTCATTTCGCCTTACAGGGAAGATCGTAACAGCGTACGGGCAATCAAATCCGAATTGTTCCATGAAGTCTTCATCCATGCCGATGTGGATACATGTGAAAGTCGTGACCCCAAAGGGCTTTATAAGAAGGCACGCACAGGGGAAATCCCCGAGTTTACAGGTATATCGGCACCCTACGAGCCCCCTGAAAATCCGGAACTGATCGTCCCTACAGGCATACAGACCATTGACGAAAGCATTTCGGACCTCATCGACTATGTTGATTCCCAATTTGTCAAGAAATTCGCACTGGCGAATATTGCCTAACCCTTATGCTTGCCCAATGGGTAGTTCTTTAATGAGAGAAGAATAATTTAAATATTAGCCTTGCAACACTTACCGCTTTAAAACCAATTGGTCTGACTTGGGTGGTGTATTCCCAAAAACCCCTGAAAGGGTGAAATGATTGTAACCATGGCGGACATAGCCAAATAAACCCCGACGGGGAAATATAATGATAAAGATCAATTATTGAAAGGTGCCATAAGAAATTTCACCTTTCACCCTTTCATGGTTTCCAGTTTGTTTTGATAGCAGGTTATAATTATTTCATCCCTTCCTGTCTGCACTGTCGTTTCCTATCTACGCTAAAGCTGCGATGGGCAGGCGACAGGCGAGCGGGATTTACTTTAAACATAGGGGAAATTGGAATCTTTATTAATCCTTAAAGGTGGGAGACGAGTTTCTCAATGCTTTGTTCTCGATTGAAATAAATTGCTAATTTGATGATTAATTATTTTGGAAACCCTTACCTATGGAAATTGACGGAAAAATAGTTTGGTAAAATGTTCGTTTAAGCCTAAGATTGCCGACCGTTTTAAACGCTTTTTGACAGTTCAGCCCCGGATTTTATCCAGAAAGGTGGAGGGATCAGGCCCTGTGAAACCTTAGCAACCTAATTCGCGCAAGGCGAAAGAAGGTGCTAATTCCTGCCCCCGCAGAATGCGAGGGATAGATGAGAGCTGTGACGCTGACGTCAAGCTTTCCCCTGAATATCATCCTAATTACTACATACGGGCCAGTGCGCATGGCGCATATACTGTATCGTATATCCCGGAAGAGTTAACCCCACAACCCCTATTCCATAAGCGGAATAGAAAGGAGAACCCTATGGCAAAAAAAAACAATAACCATAAGGCCTATCCTCAATCTCTCTGGAATGAATCCACTCGAATTGTCCATGGCAGTCAAAATGCCGACCCATTACATGGTGGTCTCAATGCACCCCTGCATTTGAGTACCTCTTTTAAATGGAACTCTGTTGAAGATGACGGCGGTTATGAATACAGCCGTACCGCCAACCCCACACGAACGGTGTTGGAAGAACAACTGGCAGAATTGGAAAATGGCCAATATTGTTCCACCCATGGAACAGGGATGGCTGCCGCCACCGCTGTTGCACATTTATTTAAACAAGGTGATCACGTTATCATATCTGAAGATTGTTATGGAGGCGTATTTCGGTTGTTCAATGATGTGATTCGTCACTTCGGTGTTGAAGTCTCCTTCATAGATCTGAAAGATCTAGATCGTGTGCGGAAAGCCATTCGACCAAATACAAAAGGTCTTTGGGCCGAGTCACCGACCAATCCATTATTGCGGTTAGTTGACATAAAGGCATTGGCTGAAATTGCAAATTCAGCTGATTCATTATTGGTTGTGGACAATACCTTTTGTTCACCCATTCTTCAAAAACCGTTGGACCTTGGTGCCCATATTGTGGTCCATTCTTTATCCAAATATGTGAATGGCCATTCGGATGTATTGGGTGGCGCTGTCATTACCAAAGATAAGGCAATTGGCGACCGGATTCATTTCCTCACCAATGCTTTAGGCATTGGTTCACCGGCCTTTGATTCATGGCTCATCTTGCGGGGGATAAAAACATTGAAAGTGCGATACAGCCACCAGCAAAAAACCACCCAGGCGGTGGCAGAATGGCTGCAGAAACACCCCAAAGTGAAACAGGTAATTTTTCCCGGTTTAACCAGCCATCCGGACCATGAGCTGGCCAAGCGCCAGCAAAAAGGATTCGGCGCCGTGATTTCTTTTGCGGTCGAAGGCGGAAAAGAAGGGGCCAAAACTGTGGTTGAAAATACCGAATTGTGTACTTTGGCGGAATCGCTGGGAGGCGTGACAACCCTCATCGAAATACCCGCCTGTCATAGTCACGCATCCATGGCGGAAGCAGCCAGAGAAAAAGTTGGGATCAACTATGCTTTAATTCGCTTATCCATCGGGTTGGAAGGTGAAGAGGATCTCATTGGGGACTTGGACCAGGCATTGAATCAAATATCAGAAATAAGAGTACAAAAAAATAATCAATACATTGGATCCGTTGCTTCGGTTAGAAATGGTGTTTGGGGTGCCTGAAACCCGTATTTTAAAAATAGGTTTGGAATTATGAATAAAAAAAGATTCGAGGAAGTATTCTCATTTCCTGAAACAGTAAATGAATATGCGGCCCGGGTTGTGGCCGGTTTAGTGGTCGCCCTTTGCGCTTTCATTTTAGCCACTCAAAATATTTTGGTCTTGGGTTTTTTGGCCTATGGTTTTTGGGCTCGAGTGCTTACAGGCCCCACACTAAGTCCTTTGGGTCTTTTGGCGACTAAGGGAATTATCCCCGCTTTGGGGAATCCCCATAAGACCACCTTGGGGGCGTCCAAACGGTTCGCCCAGGGGATCGGGGTTATTTTTTCAACTTCTGCTTTAGTGAGTGCGCTCTGGGGAACTTGGATAATTGCTTTTTGGTTATTGGGGATATTAAGTATTTTTGCCACCTTGGAGGCGGTCTTGGGTTTTTGTGCTGGCTGTTGGGTGTTTGGGTACTTAATTCGCTGGCATATTATCCCGGAAAAAATTTGTATTCAGTGCCAAAATATAGAAATTTCCTTATCGGAGGAAAATATAATACGCTCATGAAAATAGTGCATAAACAACAACAAACATCTGCTGTTGTATTGGAATTAATCGGGCAAACGCCCCTCGTAGATTTGAGCAACTTATTTTCAAAAGAAAATGTTAGAGTATTTGGCAAAGCTGAGTGGATGAATCCCGGTGGATCGTTAAAAGACCGGCCCGTGAAAAAAATGCTTACAGAAGCCATTAAATCCGGTGAATTGACGACGGATAAAACAATTCTGGATTCCAGCAGCGGCAACGCCGGGATTGCCTATGCCATGATCGGGGGCGCCTTAGGCTATAAGGTGACGATAGTTTTGCCCGGGAATGCCAGCGAAGAACGAAAACAGCGTATCCTCGCCCACGGCGCCGAAATCATCGAAACGGACCCTTTGGAAGGTTATGATGAAGCATTGCGCCATGCCCACCGGTTGTATGCTGAAGCGCCGGAAAAGTATTGGCTCTGCAATCAGTATGAAAATGAAAACAACTGGCGTGCCCATTACGAAGGCACAGCGGCCGAAATGATTGAGCAGGTACCGGGTGAGATCACTCATTATGTGGGTGGTGTGGGAACCGGCGGTTCCCTCACGGGAATTGGAAAAAGGTTGAAAAAAGACAATCCGAATGTTATTATTACTTCAATCCGGCCTGAAGTATGGCCCGGAATTGAAGGGCTGAAGCCATTAGGTTCGCCGGAAGACATTATACCCGAAATATTTGATGAAACATTGGTGGATCAATGGACTGACGTCACTGCCGATGAAGCCCGGAGCTGGTGTCATCGGTTGTCTAAAACAGGTATTTTTGCAGGGCAATCATCCGGGGCTTATTTAGCCGGTATAAATACAGTCATTCAAAACCTGGATGAAGGGATTGTGCTTACCCTTTTAAATGATTTTGGGGACCGGTATTTTTCAGCTGGATTGTGGCGTTAAATTATGGCAATACATCTTACTCAAAAAATTGTAGAACAATTCCAGCAGCACGCAGAACAGGATTATCCCAATGAATGCTGTGGTTTTATTGTAGGGTGCTGGACAAGCAATGGCACAGAAGCCTTGGAGTATATGCCGGCGGAAAACACCAAAAATGTAAACCGCGAACGGCGTTTTTTGATTGATCCGAAGGATTATCAAAAGGTTGAAGATTTTGCCGATCAAAAAGGGATGTCCGTGATCAGTATCGTACACTCCCACCCGGACCATCCCGATGAACCGTCCGAATTTGACCGGGTTCATGCCTGGCCGGGGTTCAGCTATATTATCATCTCAGTTGAGAAAGGCAATGCAGTTGATTTCCGATCTTGGTTACTGGAAGAGGACCGGAGCCATTTTAACGAAGAAAAAATTATCATTGAAAGACAAAATTAATATGAGTAGTCAAATAAAAATACCATCACCTTTAAGACGATTCACTGACGGTAATTCTTCTGTCTCAGTAGAAGGAAAAACTGTTAGCGAAATTTTTGAAAACATTTTTAGTCAATACCCGAATATTCAAGGACATCTATTGGACGAAAGTGGCACCATCCGCAATTTTGTCAATGTTTATGTAAATGGTACGGATATACGGGAACAGGATAATCTGGAAACGACTGTTTCACCCGGTGCCGATATTCGCATCATCCCGGCCATTGCCGGGGGTGCTGAGGGTCTGCCGGAATTGGAACAAGCGGAATTAAACCGCTATGCCCGCCATTTTTCTTTACCTGAATTTGGCATGGAAGGCCAACAAAAATTAAAAGCGGCTAAGGTATTGGTGGTAGGAACCGGCGGATTGGGAAGTCCTGTATTGCTGTATCTCGCTGCGGCCGGAGTAGGCACATTGGGATTGGTTGATTTTGACGTGGTGGATGAAACCAACCTCCAACGGCAGGTACTGTTTGGCGTTGATGTGTTGGGCCAGCCAAAGGTGCAATCTGCAAAGGATAGGCTGAAACAGCTAAATCCCCATTTAACCATTGAAGTTCATGAAACCCAAATCACGCCAGATAATGCTTTTGAGATTATCCAGAATTATGATTTAGTTATTGATGGGACAGACAATTTTCAAACCCGCTACCTGGTAAATGATGCTTGTGTCATTTTAGGGAAACCCAATGTCTATGGCAGTATTTTCCGGTTTGAAGGGCAAGCTTCTGTTTTTAATTATGAGGATGGCCCCTGTTATCGTTGTCTTTACCCCGAACCACCGCCGCCGGGCCTTGTGCCTTCCTGCGCCGAAGGTGGTGTCCTGGGCGTGTTGCCGGGCATCATAGGCTGCATCCAAACCAATGAAGCAATCAAAATTATTACCGGAATCGGTAATACGCTAAAAGGACGTTTTTTACTTTATGATGCTTTGGATCTTGATTTCCATGAAGTTTCACTGAAGCGGAATCCCAAGTGCCCGGTGTGCGGGGATCATCCCACGGTCACCGAGTTGATTGACTACGAACAGTTCTGCGGAATTAACCTGCCTGAACCAGAACAGAAATGGGGAGAGGTTTCTGTGGATGAATTGAACCAACAAATTCAATCCGGAGAATCCCCTTATATTTTGGATGTTCGGGAAGACTGGGAAGTGGCCGTCGCGCGGATCGATGGAACAGTTCATATCCCCATGAATCAAGTAGCCGCACGATTGGATGAAATTGATTCTAAAAATGAGATAATTGTTCACTGCAAAACCGGTGGGCGATCTGCAAAAATTTGCACATTATTAACAGAACATAATTTCCAGAATGTGAAAAACCTTCAGGGCGGCATTACAGCTTGGTCTCAGATCATAGATCATTTAATCCCCTTATATTAATCCAAACAGATAAAGGTAAACCCATGATAACCAATACAAGTATTAAAATGTCCAATTATTATATATCTATGAATAACCGATGTTGCAATCAGGATTGCGAGCGATGTCATTGCGAGTGCTGAAATTTGGCGGATCCTCCATCTCCAATGCAGATCGTATTCGCCATGTGGGGACAATCATCCGCCAAAGACAACAAGAGGATGAGTGCTTGGCAGTGGTCCTTTCGGCCCTGGGAGGTGTAACCAACAAATTGCTCATTTTAGCTGAATCCGCTGCCAGGGGCCAAAATATTGAGGCCCTTTTTCAGGATTTAGAAAATCATCATTCCCGGATCATTTCAGAACTCTTACCGGAGAATGATCAAAACCTTCGTTCTCGGCTTGAAGTATATTATAGTGAATTAAAATCCGACCTAGACTATATATCGGAGGAAAAACAATTATCCTCCCAAACTTTAGATAAATTCCTTTCCTATGGTGAATTATTATCCACTGAGATTATCGCAAATTATCTTTCTCAAAATGGCATCGCCGCCGAACAGTTGGACGCGCGTAAAGTTGTTCTGACTGATGACCACTATGGCCATGCCTACGTTCATTATCAAAAATCCTATAACCGGATTCGTTCCTATTGTAAAGATCGGGACCGGCTTCAGATCATTACAGGATTTTTGGGTGCCACTGAAGCGGGTGAAACAACCACTTTAGGCCGCAGCGGTTCGGATTACTCCGCCTCTATTTTTGGCGCAGCTTTAAATGCATCCACCATCGAAATCTGGACCGATGTGAATGGTATTTTATCCGCTGACCCTTCCATCGTTAAAGATGCTAAAACCATTTCCCACCTGACTTATGAAGAAGCCATGGAATTAGCCCATGCCGGGGCGCGAGTGATTTTTCCACCCACCATGATTCCGGCAAAATACAAACAGATTCCGATCGTCATTAAAAACACCTTAAATCCCGATCATCCCGGATCGCTGATCACGCAAATGCGTAAGATTATTGGCGAAAAAGCTGTGGGGATATCATCTATTTCAGGCATAAGTCTGCTGCGTCTCCAAGGGGCCGGTATGGTCAGTATCCATGGGATTAATGGTCGGATTTTTTCCGCTTTAGCGAAGGAAAAAATAAGCGTATTGCTGGTTTCCCAGGCTTTTAGTGAGCATGCCACCTGTTTTGCGGTGAACCCGCTTCTGGTCCAAAGTGCAATTAGAGTATTGGAAAGAGAATTTGCGGTTGAAATGAAGAATCATTATATCGATCGGATTCGCATTGAGGATAAATTATCCATGGTAGCTGTGGTAGGTGAAGGGATGCGCCATACGCCAGGAATTTCCGGGACTGTGTTTAGCACTTTAGGAAATCAGGAAGTGAATATCATTGCGATTGCCCAGGGATCTTCAGAAAGGAATATATCGTTTATTATCGAGGATGATGAAGTTGACCGTGCTCTAAAAGCGCTTCATCAGGAATTTTTTGATGAATCAAAAGCAGGGGTGGATTTATTTCTTACTGGGGTCGGAACCGTGGGGAGTGAATTACTTTCGATTCTAGGAGAATCAAAACAAGGGCAAATTTGCCTTAAAGGTGTAGCTTCCAGCCGAAAAATGGTTGTTGGTGACCATGCCATAGAACCGCAGAAAGCGGTGAAACACCTGATGCAATCAAACGATGCATTCGTTTTGGATGAATTTCTGGATGGAGTGTTGAATCACAGTAGACAAAAGGTATTTGTGGACTGCACCGCCAGTGAATCCCTTTCCAAACAATATCCCTGGATACTTGAAAAGGGCTTCTCCATTGTCACGGCCAATAAAATCGCCAATACATTCGATTATAAATTCTATCAATCTCTGCGTGAAAAAGCGTCAGAAAACGGGGTATCATTTTTTTATGAAGCTAATGTGGGAGCCGGATTACCGGTCATTTCCACTTTGAAGAATTTGCTTTCAACCGGCGATAAAATTATCAGTATAGAAGGCATATTTTCCGGGACATTAAGCTATCTGTTCAATACCCTTACACCCGATATACCATTTTCTCAATTGGTCCGGGAGGCCAAAGCGAAGGGTTTTACCGAACCCGATCCCCGACAGGATTTAAATGGGTTGGATGTGGCGCGGAAACTGCTGATTCTGGCCCGGGAAACCGGGGCTGAATTGGAATTGGAGGATATAAAAATAGAAAGCCTTTTACCGCAAGGAAGTGAGTCAATTGAATCAGTCGATGCATTCCTGGCACATTTGGCTAATTTTGATGATGAAATGAAAACCCGCCTTGAGAATGCTGAAAACAAAGATCAAAAATTAAGATTCATCGGTAAGTTCGAAAAAGGACAGGCTTCGGTATCACTCCAGGCGATTGGACGAGAACATCCTTTTTATGAATTGCAGGGAAGTGATAATATTATCGCCTTCCAAACGGCCCGTTATCCGGATCAGCCCCTGGTTATCAAAGGCGCCGGTGCCGGAGCGGCTGTGACTGCCGCCGGTGTATTAGGAGATATTCAAAATTGTATCAAACAAATTTAAAATGAAACAAAAAATTAATGTCAGCGTGTTAGGCGCCACCGGGATGGTGGGTCAAAATTACCTTCGATTACTTGATGGCCATCCATGGTTTAAGGTGGTGGATGTGGCCGCTTCGCCGCGTTCTGCGGGCAAGACATATGCTGATGCTGTGAGCGGGAATTGGCTGATGCCGGGGGATATTCCGTCCAATGTCAAAAATATAACTGTACGGAAAGCCAAGGATATTGATGCCATACCGGGAGATGTAAATTGCATTTTTTCTGCCATGGATTTGCCAGACAAAGCCGATACGCGCGACTTGGAATTTGCCTACGCGAGAGCGGGGTATCCAATCATCAGCAACAGTTCTGCCAACCGCTGGACGGAAGATGTACCCATGATTATCCCGGAGATTAATCCGGGCCACACAGACGTGATCCCGATCCAGCAGGCCAACCGAAATTTCCCGGACAGCGGATTTGTGGCGGTAAAACCCAACTGTTCCATTCAATCTTATTTAGTGACATTGGCAGCCCTGGAAGAAGCTGGCTTTCTGGTGGACCAGGTACAGGTAACAGCACTTCAGGCCCTTTCCGGTGCGGGACAGGCGGGTATTACATCGGAGGAAATGCAAGAAAATGTGATTCCCTATATCGGCGGAGAAGAAGAAAAAACAGAAAATGAACCTTTAAAAATTTTAGGCAAAGTGGCCGGCAGCGGAATTAAAAAAACAGATCGCGTGGATATTTCTGCTACCTGTACGCGGGTGCCCGTAATTGACGGCCATACAGCAGTGGTAAATATTCGCTTTAAAAATGAAAAACCATCGCTGAATACCATTAAATCCATATGGGGACAATTTAAAGCACTTCCCCAGGAAGCAGAATTTCCAATGGCGCCGGACAAACCAATCATTTATTTTGAAGAAGAGGACCGTCCCCAGCCAAAACTGGACCGAGACATAGAAAAGGGTATGGCTGTCACAGTGGGGCGGTTGGCTGAAGATAAATTTTTTGATGTCCGCTATGTGGCACTCTCTCACAATACAGTCAGAGGCGCCGCCGGGGGTGCCATCCTGATGGCCGAACTGCTGGTGAATAAAGGATTTATCCATGCCTAAAGAATCGATAAAAGTTCGCGCAACGGCCTCGGTGGCCAATGTGTCCTGCGGGTTTGACTGTATCGGGTATGCCATCGCTGAACCAGCTGATATTCTGACCTTGACACTGCAGGACAATCCAGGGATTGACATTTCCATTAGCGGTCCCAAGGCCGATTCGATTCCGACCCGGGCCGAAAAGAATACAGCCGGGAAGGCAATTCTTTCCCTGTTGAATACGGTGGATAACCGCCAGGGATTTAAGGTAGAAATTACAAAAGGGATTCCGCCTGGAAGCGGGATTGGCTCCAGCGCCGCCAGCGCCGCCGCCGCCGTTGTGGGGGCCAATGAACTTTTGGGGAACCCCCTGGAGCTTAATGATCTGTTGGTGCACGGTATGGCCGGTGAAGCGGTGGCTTCAGGCGGATTCCATGCGGATAATGTTGCGCCATCACTTTTAGGGGGCATTATTTTGATCCGCAGTTATGAACCGTTAGACATCTTGAATTTGCCTGTTCCCGATTCACTTTTCAGTACGGCGGTTTTACCCGATTTTACGGTGAATACCCGGGACGCCCGCCGGATGCTGCCTAAGCGGGTTCCGTTGAAATCAGCCGTAGAGCAGGCGGGCAACTTGGCGGGTTTCACTTTAGGACTCCATGAAAATGATTTTGATTTACTGGGCCGCTCCATGGTGGACCTGTTTGCCGAACCGATCCGGGCTGAACTGATTCCCGGCTACCATGCTGTACAAAAAAGCGCCCTGGATGCGGGGGCCATTGGCTGTGGTATCTCTGGATCAGGGCCATCCCTGTTTGCCCTTTCCGATTCGGAAGAAAAAGCCAACTCAATTGGTCGATCCATGGTGAAAGCATTCAAAAAAGTGGGTTTAAAAAGTAATGCTTTTTGTTCCCCCGTCCATAATTCTCCCCCTGAAATCCTGGATTAATTCTTGTATTATTTCAGCACCAGGGGTGGCTCTCCCTCTGTCAGTTATAAACAAGCATTATTAGGTGGCCTTGCACCTGACGGGGGGTTGTATTTGCCTGGAACAATACCGGAACTGGGGCTGGATTTTTTTAATTCTGATTTAGCCTACCCAGATCTGGCGGCAGGAATGATTGAACCATTTCTCATCGGTGAATTGTCAAAAGCAGAACTGGATGAAATTGTGGCGTCTGCTTTTGATTTTGAGGTCCCTTTAGTGCAGGTGAATGAAACCGATTTTATATTGGAATTGTTTCATGGCCCCACATTGGCGTTCAAGGATTTTGCCGCCCGTTTCATGGCGCGAACCATGGCAGCTTTTCTGGAAAATGAAAACAAGGGAATTACGATATTGGTGGCCACATCCGGGGATACAGGGAGTGCAGTGGCCAATGGATTTCTGGGAATGGATGGAATCAATGTTGTCATACTCTATCCATCCAAAAGGGTAAGCGAAATTCAGGAGAAACAGCTGACTACAATGGGACAGAACGTAACTGCCCTGGAAGTGGATGGGAGTTTTGATGATTGCCAACGGATGGTGAAAAAAGCGTTCCTGGATGAAGAATTAAACAAGCGTAAGACATTAAGTTCCGCCAATTCCATTAATATTGGCCGACTCCTGCCCCAAGCAGTTTACTACGCCTGGGCATGGAAACAAATTGAAGGAGACGATCCAATCCTATTCAGTGTTCCCTGTGGGAATTTTGGCAATTTAACCGGTGGACTTTTGGCCAAAAAAATGGGACTCCTGGTAGAACTTTTCATTGCTGCCACCAATGCCAATGATGTCTTTCCAACCTACCTTGATAAGGGAGAAGTGGTATCCAAACCGGTCCTACCTACAATTTCCAATGCCATGGATGTAAGCGTTCCGAGCAATTTGGAGCGAATCAACCATTTATATGGAAATGATGTTGAGGAAATTAAAAGGGATATTGCCAGCTGGTGTTTTAATGATGATGAAACAAGAACAACCATTCATGAACTGAATGATGAAGGGGGATACGTGGCAGATCCCCATACTGCTGTGGGAATTTTGGGATTAAAAAAATATAGAGAAAAAACAGGATCGAAACAAAAAGGCGTAATTCTTTCCACTGCTCATCCGGGAAAATTTGCCGATGTGGTAGAACCCATCATTGGAGAAAAGATTCAACTCCCTCTTGCGCTACAGGGAGTGGTGGAAAGAGAAAAACAATCGACACTGATCGATAATAATTATTCAGAATTAAGAGAATTTTTATGGGAATCGAAAGATTCTAAATTGAAAAGGATATAGTATGAAGTTTGAAACGAAGGTTGTCCAAGCAGGCATTACACCGGACCCAACCACGGGTGCGATTTTGCCACCCCTATACCAGACCGCCACTTACGTCCTGGAGGAAGTTGGAAAGGATAAGGGATTTGATTATACGCGTTCAGCCAATCCAACCCGACAAGTAATGGAAGATCAGTTGGCGGCAATAGAAGGGGGGAAGTATGGCGTTGCCTTTGCCAGTGGAATGGCCACTGTTGACAGTTGCCTGAAATTGTTGAAAGCCGGTGATCATGTTGTCTGTTCTGACGATGTTTATGGGGGTGTTTCCCGCCACTTCAATCAAATTCTTGTCAATTATGACCTCCAGTTTACCTATGTGGATTCTTCAGACTCGGCCAATGTAGAGGATGCACTTCAATCCAACACAAAATTAATCTGGGTAGAAACACCCACAAACCCCCTGCTCAAGGTTACAGATTTGGAAGCCGTGGGGAAGATTGCTAAAAAACATGGTATCCTCTTTGGGGTGGATTCAACCTTTGCCACACCAGTTTTTCTGCGGCCTCTTGAATTTGGTGCGGATTTGGTGATGCACAGCACTACAAAATACTTGAGTGGTCACAATCAGTTGATCGGCGGTGCGGTTGTTACCAACCGGGAAGATCTATTTGAGAAACTCAAGTTTGTCCAAAAAACGATTGGCGCCGTACCGGGCCCCTTTGATTGCTGGTTGACAATCCTAGGCGTTAAGACATTGGATTTAAGGATGAAAAAACATACGGAAAATGCCCAAGCCGTGGCAGAGTTCCTTGAAGCCCATCCGAAAGTATCCAGTGTGACCTATCCCGGTCTGCCATCTCACCCATCCTATGAAGTGGCAAAAAATCAAATGTCCGGTTTCAGCGGGATGATTTCATTCGAATTAACGGGTGGAATTCCGGCAGGAAAAACAGTGATGAATTCGGTCAAGTTGGCTCAATTGGCAGAAAGTTTAGGGTCGGTGGAAACGATGATTACCCATCCTGCCACCATGACCCACGTAGATGTACCTAAAGCGGATCGAGAAGCCAGGGGGCTTACCGATGGTCTGGTTCGTATATCGGTGGGGATTGAACATGTGGATGACATTATTGCTGACCTGAAACAGGCGCTGGAAAAATCCTGATTTTTCACCATGCATTCTTTTAAGAAATCGGTAGAACAGTACGCCCGTGAGTGCGGATTAACAGATTCGATGATCCTCCGAGTCGGTACGATTGCCCGGTTCCTGGAAGACATTTTGAGGCAAAATCCTGAAACAGGTTTTAATGGGATAGAAGAACTCTTAGTTGCCGCAATGGAGCGGAAGAATGATGAGCAATTCTTCAAGGATTTCAATTCCAAAATACAAAATTGGGATTTGGGCACCATAGATCAGGCACAAAAGATACTGACCATTTTTTTTCATTTACTAAACCAAGGCGAGTTAAAAGAAATCGCTGCAATTAATCGCCAGCGGGCCAATTCATCCTCCCCGAATAATCCTCGTCCCGATTCAATATTTATGGCAATGAAATCCATGGTTGAAAGTGGAATTTCTTTAGAAGAAGCCAAGGGAATGGTTGAAAAATTGGACATCCAACCCACCCTCACCGCCCACCCCACTGAGGCCAGACGACGCTCGATTTTAGATAAACAAAGGAAAATAACAGACCAAATTGAAGCCTATTTGTTTGGTGAATTAGGCGACCGGGATAAACAGGATTTAGAGTTACGCATTAAACGGGGTTTGGTGTTATTGATGCTGACCGATGAAGTGCGGGCCGAACGGATCACTGTGATCGATGAAGTACGGAATGCACTGTATTTTGTGATGGAATCTGTATGGAGTTCGATTCCGACCCTGTACCGGGATTTTCAATCGGCGTTTAAGATGTACTACAATGCTGAAATTGATGTACCCACTTTTTTACACTTTCGAACATGGATTGGTGGAGACAGGGATGGGAACCCGGCGGTGACCCACGAGGTCACGAGGGCCGCGCTCAAACTTCAACGCGATACCGTGCTGCAAAAATATATTGAATCCATGGATGATGTTTACCATGATTTGAGTATTTCAATCCGAAAAACGCCAATTGATCCGAAACTTACTCAATCGATTAATGAAGACAGCAAACATATTCAATTGGACGCGGGTACATTGGAACGCCTCCGCCGGGAACCGTTGCGATTGAAAGTGTTGTGCATTCAGAAAAAATTAAAACACAAAAAATCAAATGAAGGATTTCAATATTCTGAATCAGCATTTCTGAATGATATCTATTTATTAAGGGATGCCTTGGGGAAAACACATTTTCCGGAATTGATTGCCGGCGGCCCCCTTAATCGTCTGATTGATCAGGCCCGGACTTTTGGTTTTGTCCTCATGGGAATGGATATCCGCCAGCATTCAGATGAACATGAGTCAGCGATTCATGAAATATTAAGTAAATCTGAATTAAAATTAGAATACGCTGGATTATCTGAGTCACAGCGATGTGAATTATTGGTGGATATCATTCAAAAAGATCAAGCTCTCCTTAGGCAGAATCGGGCAGAATATTCAAAAGACACCCAGGAATTATTAAATGTCTTTGAAACTATTCGCCATGAATTGGAAACAACGCCCGGTGCGGTTCGATCCTATATCATCAGTATGACACACAGCCATAGTGATTTACTTGAAGTATTATTTTTAGCAAAAATATCGAATTTGTTGAACTGGGAAAACAGGCAGTTCGCGTGTCCATTTAACATTGTACCCTTGTTTGAGACGATTGATGATTTACAGCGGGCCCCGGAACTGATGGATGCATTGATGAATCAAGCGTTTTATCGCCGCCATCTGGAGGATCAAGGCCATTTCCAGGAGATTATGCTGGGATATTCTGACAGCAACAAAGACGGGGGCATCGCTGCCGCCACTTGGGCCCTGAATGTTTGCCAAAAGGCCTTGGGAGATGTATTTCATAAACATGATGTGAATTTACGATTGTTCCATGGCCGCGGCGGTTCCATTAGCCGCGGGGGCGGACGGTCGAATAAAGCTATATTTAATTTGCCGGCGAATTGCCAAAATGGCCGCATTCGCATGACGGAACAGGGGGAAGTGATTTCATATCGTTATGCCTATGACAGAATTGCCAAACGTCATTTAGAACAAATCACCCATGCCGTTCTCATTGGACAGAGCAAAAAGCCCGAAGCAAGAGACAATAATCAATTCAATCAAATTTCGCGAATGGCTGCAAAGGCGCTGCAAACTTATCAACACGAAATAAAAACAGAAGATTGTTGGCAATTTTATGTGGATGCGACACCCATTAAACATATCAGTCACTTACCTTTGGCATCCCGACCAGTTTCAAGAAAAAAAGTGGATACGAACCAGGTGGACTTTAGCAGTTTACGAGCGATCCCGTGGGTGTTCTCCTGGGTTCAGACGCGCTATAATTTAACGGGTTGGTTTGGCGTGGGGTCTGCCTTGGATGAGGAGTTGGTTCAAAACGGGAATATTGATCAATTAAAATTGTTGTATAAACAGTCCAGTTTTTTCAGGCATCTGATGGATAATGTCACCTTTGAAATGGCCCGCGCCAGACTTCAAATTTCAGATCAATATGCCCGACTGACACCCAACAGTTCCTTTCCCGAAACCGTAAAAGATGAATTCAATAAAATCGTTAATTTGTATCAACAGATATCCGGTCATAAAACTTTATTAGAACGAAACCCAGTGATTGAAAAATCCATTCATTTTCGTAATTCATTGGCTGATGTCTTGAACCTATTCCAGATTGAGCTCATGAATCGATGGAATCGAAATGAATATGAGGATGAGAAAAGGCTGCGGCAATCCATCCTTCTCAGTATTAACGGAAATGCGGCCAGTATGCAAACGACAGGGTAATATTGATACACACAAAATCAAAATTATTTTAATAAATACAC
>CAYFJU010000026.1:0-34978 GCA_964343505.1 uncultured bacterium | reverse complement strand
GATATATCAAGACCTTCACTTTAGTTTTTATTAAGCTAATTAAGGCTTTTTGACAAATGAGCTATGCTGAACAGGAACAATAAATACACCTCTGTTGTCCCTGGTAAAGACATGCTAAGCTTAAATGTGATATAGTTCGTGGTGGGAGTAAATCGAAAGATTACTTCCACCACGCTATTACCTCTGGAAAGCAAAAGAGGAATCTGTATGAAGTATCTAGTTGTTTTAATTGGAATTGTGAGTCAATTCATTTTTGTAATAGGATGTTACAATGGCGTTGTAAGTGGACCATTGCTTTCTTATAGAGTTCCAGCGGGTGTCGCGACAGCTATAGATTTTGTAGAAATCTCTGAACGATCATTGATCATGCACAATATTGTAATTGATGATGTTATCGCGTTTGGTAATAGTATTGAACTACGGTCTGAATGGAAATATTTACAACCCAGTTATGATGAATATTTAAATGGAATGGTTGAAAAACGATATAACGTTAATGTGAGAGCAAAGGGAAAATCCGGTTCTTTAGATATTTATAGAATTAGAATATCAGGAGATGCATTTGGAAAGTATTTGGGTGAACCAAATTGGGTTAGAATTCCAGTAAATACCGAAATGAAAAATGAAATTGACTTATTAGCAATTGACTTAAAAGATAAATTTGAAAACCGAATTAGGATAAAAAGTTAGATTTCACAGTGGAGATAATTTCGTCTGATAAGGTAAATGTCCTCCAAGCATTGTTCCATGTAGACAAACAATTGTCTCCACTGTAACTATTATTATTTCGACAGAAAGAACATAAAAAGGGCCGCGAATGCAGCCCTTTACTAGCAGGAAATGATTCAAAGACTGTCTTTGGCATTTCCATCATTTCTACCCTATAGCTAAAAGAAATATTTCCGGTTATCCACAATATCCGCTTCTTCTTTGCGTTCCGCCATCCAACTGCGGTAAACACGGTTCTGCTTTTGACGCATTAAGTCCAAATGAACCAGGTCTTTTTGAACGCTCCAGGCGGTGGAGTCAAAAGCGCTGATAGCCTTGACTTTGATCAGTCCATAGCCGCGATAGGTTTTGATTGGACCTATTAAATCGCCCTCATTTGCATTCAACAAGGCACCAACGACCTGATCGGATTTCCCTAATGAAATGAAGGAACTACTCAGTTTTTTTGTATCCGAGGGAACAAGCTCCAATTTATCATTATCTTGTTTTAAAGATTCAAAAGATGCACCGCTATCCACCTGACCTTTTAATTGAGTCGCCATTTTTTCAGCAACGCTGTTTTCTTTATCCCTGTTAATTGCCGCATAGACTTGGGTGCGGACACTCTCAAAGGATGCGACACCAGCAGGCGTAACGGAGTCCAGCGTGAATACGGCATAGAAGCCATCACTTTCCAGGGGATCGGAAACAGCCCCAACTTCGGCGTTGTAACCCCAGCGAACAGCGGAGCGAAAGGGGCCGAGACCACCGATAAACATATCTTTTTCAGCGAGGTAATTGGCCGGGAGGGATTGGACATTGTGACTGTCTAAAGCTGCCGTAAAACCATAGTCCTGGGAATCATAACTGAATAGGGTGGCCTTCCGGCGTAATTCGGTTCGCGAATTTTGTCCCAATTCAATCTTGAGGAGGATGTGACGGGCTTTAAGCTGGTGTTTGCCTTTGCCCTTGTTGCGAATGCTGTCCACTTTAATAATGTGATACCCGAATTGGGTGAGGACTGGTCCAACAACGGCACCGTGTTTCGCTTTAAAAACAGCTTCTTCAAAAGGGCCCACCATCTGGCCTTTCCCAAACCAACCGAGATCGCCCCCGCGGCCGGAGTCCGGTGAAACCTTATTGCCCGGGTCCTGTGTGTGAATATTGGCTAAAACGGAAAAATCGTCACCGTCGCTGTAAGACATAATTATATCCAAGGCTTCCTGTTTGACACGCAATGTATCATCATAGGATGGCGTTTTGGCCCAGCTTACATAGGACAAATGTCTTTTTTCATCCTGCTTAAAATCATTTAAGCGGGATTTGTAATTGGCCATCAATTCCTTTTCAGTCGGTTCGACAACTTGATCCTCAATGGCAGTGGTGGTGATGTGCAGGGCAGAGATGGTGTAATCGGTATTGCGCTTAATAAACTCTTCCTGAACATCTTCCTGGGAAACAACAGCAGACATATTGATATACTGCTGCAGTTTAAAGCGGGGAATATAAAAATCGCGCATCCAGGCTTCGATAGGGGCCCAATCCAGCATGCCGGGTGTGTTCAGGGCCTTACGGTAGGTTTCTTCATCAAATTCATTATTCACAAAGAATAGCCGTTGTATATCGATGGGCGGATTGTTTTCAAGATGATAGAGAATTTCATCATTCGCGACGGTAATTTCTAATTCTTCGATCGCCTGTTCAGTCAGGCGTTCTTCGATAAAGGCATTCCATACTTCTTCGCGGATCGCATCCATATGCTGGTCGGAAATTTCCGTACCGCTGCTGCGGAGTGCTTCCATGCGCACATTCACCGCCTGGTTAAATTGATCCGGTGTAATATGGGATCCATTGACGGATCCAATCGCTTCGGCAGGGCTGACCCGGCCTAATAGCTGGTCGATTATGTTGGCGCCGCCAACTAAACCTCCGACAGTCATACTCAGCAAAAATAAAGCCAGAAGCGTCCATAAAACGACGTGCATCCTGTTGCGGAGTGTTGTCATCATTGCCATAAAATTTTGTCCTTAAGTAAAAAGTGGTTAGAACTTCAAAAGAAGGGGTGCGAATTTAGGTTTTTGTCCATCCCAAAGGCAATGAGCAAAGCCATTAATGCTTGGTTATCCTTTCGTGTAGAAACAGGAGGACAAAAAAGTGGAGGGGGATAATAGAATTTTCGGTCAATCAATCTTGATATGCCGTTTGACCTTGCGGACTTCTGTACTAATTTCCGCGGTCTTATTTCACCAAATCCATTGCCTGACCTGCATCCCACACCCGCAAATCATCCCCTCATACAATCCGGCCCCTTATCAGGATTATACCGAGAGGTGGTGCAATGTGACGCTTGTCCACGGATTGTCCAATTCCGCACGAAAGTGGCCCGGGAAAAACGTAAACAATTCATGGACTGGACGTACTGGGGCAGGCCCATTCCCGGATATGGTGATCCGAATGCGGAATTATTGTTGGTTGGCCTGGCGCCCGCCGCCCATGGCGGAAATAGAACCGCCCGTGTATTTACCGGTGATAAATCGGCCGATTTTTTGGTCAATTGCCTCCATGCAGAAGACATCGCGAATCAACCTAATTCTGACGCACTTGATGATGGGCTCGAATTGAAGGGCGCTTTCATGACACCTATTTTGAAATGTGTACCGCCCCAGGACAAGCCAACAGGGGAGGAATTGCGAAATTGCGCCCCATTCTTTAGCGCTGAAATGAAATTACTAAAAAATGTGAAGGTGATCCTGGCTTTGGGGAAAATCGGGTTTGATGGCTGCATAAAATACTTTCGGCAGGACGATGATCTGAAAATAAAAGATTACCCTTTCGGACATGATAAAAAATATATTTTGCCGAACGGCATCATTTTGTGGGGATGTTACCATCCCAGTCCGCGAAATGTGAATACGGGCCGCCTGAATTATGAAATGATGACAGCATTATTAAGAAAAATAAAAAGGACCTTAAACCAATGAAACGAAAGTTGATCTTAATCCTATATTTAACCACCTTTGTTTTTGCGGAAGGGAAACGTCTGTCTTTTGAAGATGTTCAAGGGAAGTCCCCATTTAAATATGCCAGGCTGGGGATGATGGTTTGGTTTCACAATGAAAATGCCTATTTGGCCTGGGGCAAGGATCAATACAAAGGCGATATCGTCCGCGTTACTTTCCCCGAACGGGACACGACCGAATTTGTGGATAGTTCAGCTTTTTATCTGAATGGAAAAAAACTGAAAGTCAGCCGCTTCAGTTTTGATAAGACGGGCGCGAAACTTTTATTGCTGTCCGACCGGAAGAAAATCTGGCGTCATTCATATTATGGGACTTATCACTTCCTGGATATCGCTTCGAAAAATATTCAACCTGTCAGTCAAAACAATACAGAACTGCGGAATGTAAAATTCTCACCTGATGGGAATAAAGTGGTGTACGTCCGCAAGGACAATAACCTCTACGCATTTGACTTAGCTAAAAGGAAAGAAAAGCAACTGACTTCCACTGGTTCTGATTTGATCCTGAATGGTCATTTCGGCTGGGTCTATGAGGAGGAATGGGGGTCCTATGATGGTTACCGCTGGTCCCCTGACAGCAGGTATATCGCTTACTGGGAGGAGGATCAATCCCAGGTGCCGGTATTTACCTTGATCGATGAATTAGAACTATATCCCGTGACGCAGGAGATCCATTATCCCAAGGCAGGGCAGACCAATCCTACCATGAAGATATTTGTGGTGGATGTGAAAAGAGGCCGGCGGAAACAAATGAATATTGGTGAAACAGCGGATACATATTTCCCCTGGATGGAGTGGCGGGAGGATAAAAAACTGGCGATTATGAAAATGAACCGCTTACAAAAAGAATGGAACATGCTAACCGCCTTTACTAAATCCGGAGAAATAGCTAACGGTTTAACTGAGTCCGACCCTGAAGGGTGGGTGGAACTCCACCGCAATTATAAATTTTTAAAAGACGGTAATATTCTCTGGATTTCAGAAAGATCAGGGTGGCACCATCTGTACATTCATACGCCCACCGGTGATTTGGTGAAGCAACTCACCGAAGGAGAATGGGAGGTTAAAAAAATCAACTATGTGGATGAAGATAATCAAAAGGTCTATTTTAGCGCCAATAAGGAAACTGTATTTGAGAATCGCTTTTATTCCGTCAATTTTGATGGAAGCGATCTCAAATTATTGACAAAAGAAAAAGGCTCTCACTCTGTTCGAATCCTACCGGAAAAAAATGGCTTTATCGATTCTTATTCCAGCCTTTTAACACCTTCCAGACATTTGGTTAAAAATATGGACGGTAAAGTTCTGGAAGTTCTTGATGAGACGGACAAATCTCAGTTTGAGGTGTATGACTGGTCCAATCCTGAAATCATCCATTTTAAAACGGCTGATGGCGCCACCACCCTGGATGGTATCATCACCTATCCGCCGGATTATGTAAAAGATAAACGATACCCAGTGATCGTCCATGGATACGGCATGCCCGGGACACAGATTGTCAATAACCGTTGGGGGAGTACCTGGAATCAGTACCTGGTCCAGCAGGGCTTTATTGTTTTCTCTATGGATGCACGCGGTATGAGCGGCCGCGGGGAAGCTTTCAAGAATTTAAGTTATGGTGATATGGCGAATTACCTGGCGAAAGATCACGCCACAGGTGTTCAATATTTGGTGGATCAAGGGATTGCCGACCCGGATCGGATAGGGGCCTGGGGTTGGTCCGGTGGCGGATATTTTACGGGACTGATGCTTACAAAGAATGCCCATTTATTTGATGTGGGTGTTTCCGTAGCGCCGGTGATGGATTTTCGTCTATATGACTCCATATATACGGAACGATCCATGGGTTTGCCTCAGGACAACAAAGCCGGTTATGACTCTACCTCAGTGCTTTCATATATTGATCGCTATCAGGGAAAGTTGCTTGTCATCCACGGCACCGGTGATGATAATGTTCATTCACAGAATATGACCTGGCTTGTAGAAGAATTCGTCAAACACGACAAGCAATTGGACACATTCTACTACCCCAACCGGCCCCATAGCATGGCCGGAGGTAAAGCCCGGAAAAACCTATATCGAAAAATGATCAACTATTTTAACGATCACTTAAAGGGAAGACCCTTAATTGAGCGCAGGAATTGATTTTCTCTATATACAAAATAAATAATGAATAAAATAATCCCCTCATTTCGAGGGGATTATTATTTTGAAATTTAAATGTGGAGCCGATCGGGATCCCTGCCTCTACGCCACGGCGTACAAGCCGGTAAGCAGGGAACCGACGACCTTCCCGCAAGCATTCGGGACGCTCTCAGCCGTTTTCGGTGATGAGCCATTCTATATTTTTCCGGCTCTTTTTTCGTTTAATTTCATATTCCCTTTTCATGGCTTCGCTACGGGTAGGATAGGCTTCTTTATATTTGAAAGTCCAGGGAACACCGGCTTTTGTTGAAATTTCATAACCGGAGTTATGTTTTTCCAATCGAAGATCAAGGTCTTGGGTATGACCGACATAATATCGGTCCAGGGAGGGACTGTAAATGATATATAAGGAATATTCCAAAACGTGGAGCCGATCGGGATCGAACCGACGACCTCTTGAATGCCATTCAAGCGCTCTCCCAACTGAGCTACGGCCCCGTAATGTTTCTTAAAAAGCGGCGGGAATTTAATTCACTTTTATCATACAGCGTAATAATTGCTTTGTGGCGTAAGGAAATATATTTATCATCCCAATAATGCTCTCGGTGTGGAAGTATTTTGATGAGAAAAATCATCAATTCATTGGAACACAATATATTGATGAATAAATTATGTACAGGATTTGCCCAGAATGACTCCATTTAGTTTATTCTAAGATTTAATGAAGTCCATTTTTCCGAGTCCTAAAAAAGACAAATGAAATAAAGGAATAACGTAATATGAATATTTATGCTGGCAACTTAAGCTATGATATTTCAGAAGACGACCTGAAAGGTGCTTTTGAAGAATTTGGTGAAGTCACCTCAGCCAAAATTATCTCTGATCGTTACAACGGTCGCTCCAAAGGCTTTGGTTTTGTTGAAATGCCTTCTTCTGAAGAAGGAAAAGCAGCAATTGAAGCATTAGCCGGAAAAGAACTGGCCGGCCGCGCACTGGTTGTGAATGAGGCTCGCCCTAAAAGATAATTTAGCCATTAATTTTGACTGAATGATTAAGCCACCCATTACCTGATTGGGTGGCTTTTTTTTAAAATGGAAACTTGCCAAGTGCGGTAAGCTTTTCTTAATCTCTAATATAGCGTATCACCTGAGCTAAGGGATAAGCGAACTTATGCCGGAACAAAAGCCACAGACACAAACAACGGAAGAACGGGAATTCAGTTCACGGAATGTGCGCAGTAACATTGCGCCCATATTCCAAATTCTCCAAAGTGAACAGAATATCCTCCAGAGAACTGACCAAAAAGCCTTTACACTCATGTCTATATTAGGTGTATTCATGGTCTTCTTCATTGTTCACTTTCTAAAGATTAATATCACCTGGTTCAATGTGGTCATGGTGATCATTTACTTTATCGCCGCTCTGTTTGCGATTGGTAACCTAATGTTGGTAATCGTTCCAAGGATGCGTAGTGACCAGGAGCACGAAGAACTTCCGGACATAAATGCTACATTTTTTGGTGGCATCATTGAATTCAAGAATCCGGTGGAATATGCTGAATATTTAAATGAAATCACGGAAGACCACGAGAAAACATATAAAATGTTCGCTTCACAACTTTATGCCCTTGGTCATATTAATGCCTATAAAAATAAACATCTGCGGCAGGCCATCATGTTCTTCGGAACAGCGATCTTATGCGAACTGCTGATCATTATGTCCATGGCTTGGGGTAGGGCATGGCAATTCTTATTCAGTACATGAGACTATTATCAATCGTTTTGGCACTGCTCCTCAGTGCCTGTGCCCCCTCATCATCGCCCGGCCCTCAAGGGCCTCCCGGTGAAATTGGCCCCCCAGGGACAAAAGGTGAGCCTGGCGAAAAAGGTGATCCGGGTGAGAAAGGCGATACCGGACAGCCCGGCATTCCCGGTAAGGATGGGACATCTGTATCCCCGGAATTGATTACAAAACTCGAAAAAACACTCACGGATATTGAATCCGGTGGGAAACAATTGATGGCTGATGTCATGAAATCCATGCCGGAACAGGTGGTCAGTACGGTTCATTATCGCTTTGGCATTTCTGAAATGGGATTCGCATTACTCACGTCGGATGGCAGAGTGTTTATCATGAAAAATAAAAATCCTGTTACAGCCGGGGTTGGGTTTGAATACCTGAGCCTAGTGACGAATGATAAACATAAATTTATCTCTCTAACCATTCTTCCCGGGAGTGATGGATCGAAACAGCTTTTCTTAGCGGTGGCTGCTGACGGCCATACGTTCATTTCTGAGGATTTGAAAAAATGGGAGCAAAAGAACCCATTAAATCTTAATTGAGGTTCATCGGGGGAGTCATGGGGAAAAGAAGCCATATTGTTTATTCTACCAATCCTGGTTTTACATCGGAAGATAATGCCGATGTCACTGCCCCTTCTCCCCACCGCCAAAACCTCCGTATCCACTTGGATCGAAGGGGAGGTGGGAAAATTGTAACTGTCGTCCGGGGGTATATTGGAAACATTCAGGATATAAATGCATTAGGGAAAGAGCTGAAGAAAAAATGCGGTGTTGGGGGATCTGTCAAAAATAATGAAATCTTGATCCAGGGGAACGTCCGCGAAAAAGTCTTAAAGATTTTAATCGAAAAAGGGTTTTCTGCAAAACCATCCGGTGGATAGACATTTAGGAATCGCACTCAAACAGGAATAAATTTGGATATGAAATATTTGAAATCAATTTCGTGGGTCATTTTGCTGGCGGGACTATGGTCCTGTACCGAAAAAGAACCTACTGTAAAACAAGTTACTTTTTTGGTGACTACCAATGTCCGGGGTCAGATTGACCCCTGTGGATGAAAGGCCAATCCACTGGGCGGTCTGCCCAGAAGATCCACCTATATCAGCCAGGTAAAAGACAGTGGCATTGACCCCATTCTTTTGGATGCTGGTGATGCGCTTTTCGATAATTATTATCTCGTCCAGGGGAAAGAAGCTTCATCCAAGCTGAAAGCCAAAACAATCCTGGAATCTTCAGCTAAAATGGGGGATTACCTATACAATGTGGGTTATTTTGATTTCGCTGCGGGATATGAATTCATTCGTGAAATGCAGGCAACTCTGGGCACCCAATTCATATCATCCAATATTGTCAAAGCAGGCACAGAAGAATTGGCTTTTACCTCCCATAAAATCATAGAACAGGGAGGTTTAAATATTGGCGTATTTGGGATCACCACAGAACTTCCTGCGACAGAAAGGGCTGTTGAAATCAAAGATTATATTGA
Source organism: uncultured bacterium (assembly GCA_964343505.1). Lineage (GTDB taxonomy): Bacteria > Fidelibacterota > Marinisomatia > Marinisomatales > TCS55 > TCS55. Next base: position 25,818 of record CAYFJU010000026.1, on the reverse strand, counting down.
AACGGCCAAAGCTAAAATTGCTGAATTACGTCCCCAAGTGGATATGCTGATCATGCTGCTGAATTCCACCCGGCCCCAAGCCTATAGTACCAAGCAGGATTTTGCCGGGGTTGATTATGTCTTCTCCAGCCGGGAGACATCCCGTACCCGCCCGGAAAGAACCCAGACGCCTGGCGATCCATTGAATTATTGTATGGGCATCCAGGGGAAATACGTCGGCCGGTTTGATGTGGATATTGTCGATCATACATTGCCCATAAAAGATATTACGGGGCCCATGATGACCGTGTCCATTTTTGAAAAAAGGTTGAATAATCTGCAGAAAAGGGATCCGGATAAACCATTGGAAGACATTTATAAAAATAATCCCAATGTTCTTGAAATGATCCAAAAATTCAAACAAGGGGTTAAAGATTCCAAATCGAATGTGGCCAATGTGATTAATACATCATTTTATACGCTGGTGCCCCTAAGTAGAGATGTGGCCAGTGAAAAACAATTATTGGCTATTGTGGATGAAACATTGAAAACATGCAAATCCCTGGATAAACAAGGGACTCACAGTTTACCCTGATGAATATCCGTACCCCCATTGGTCAAGCGGCATTTCTCATTTTATTATCCTGTATTATCGGGTTCGGGTCTAATCTTGTCCGGGCCGATAAAATCCCATGGATCGCCCCCGAATTAGCAACGGCTGATTCGATCGAAATAAGCGCCGAAACTGATGAACCGGTTCTTGTTGCTATTTCCCTGGAGCAAGCCAAACAACTATTCGATGATGGAATTCTATTCCTAGATGCCCGGGATGACGCCTATTATGCTGCGGGACATATACGGGGTGCCATGAAAAATGCTTTTCTCAGGGAACTGATTTTCAATATCGAAGCCCGACAAGCCAAAACGGATCCGTTAGTTATTTATTGCGGCGACCCTGGTTGTGGGGACAGCGAAGATTTAGCTTATGATTTGCAGGATTCCGGTTTTACAAAGCTCTATGTATTTAAGGGCGGTTGGCTGGAATGGTCAAAAGCCGATTATCCCAGTAAGGTGGCGCAATGACGCGCTATTTCAAAGTGCAGGTTGTTTTCTTCTTCCGGCTGATCCTGGGGATCATTTTTATCTATGCCAGTTGGGGTAAAATTGCCCACCCGGGGGCATTTGCCGAGGCCATCGGCAATTATCATGCGGTACCTTTCGGCTTGGAAAATATGATGGCCCTGGTTATGCCTTGGCTGGAGTTACTGGCAGGTATCTGTCTGATTGCCGGCATCATGGTGGATGGCGCTGCTATCATGTGTGTCGTGATGAATGTAATTTTCATTTTTGCAATCTCCCAAGCCTTGGCCAGGGGGATCAGTATTGAATGCGGTTGTTTTTCTGTCACGGAAGAAACGGGCTCAAAAATTGGTATTGATACTATCTTGTGGGATATTGTCTATTTAGCCATGTCTTTGGTGATTTTATACCGTACGGAGAGAAGATTGGAATTCTTTCCAAAATCCGTTTGACAGGGGTTGAATCCACTTTAAATTTCCGCCGCTCAATTCGGGCATATATCCTGATTTAAGAACCATGCGAGAGCCCACCTAACGGTGGGTAAATAGCTTTCCGATAAATCGGGAGTAGAGTACCATCTTAAAAATTCAGGACCAAGGTGGATGTCGTCCCGATGGATCGGGATCTCTCGCTCAAGGAAAATATTAGAGCTACAAAAATTTATGCGAGAGTAGCTCAGTTGGTAGAGCACCACCTTGCCAAGGTGGATGTCGCCGGTTCGAGCCCGGTCTCTCGCTCAAGAAGAATGCCCTGCGTCAGCGGGGCATTTTTATTATATGGATGGATGTCGTCCCGACAGGTCGGGATCTCTCGCTCTATCATAAATCTCCCCATTATTTAGAAAAATTTTATTTATATACATCTCTCGGTACACAAATTTGGGGATTAGGCAAATAACCTGTATATTTGCAACGATATGTACTATTTCTATATACTCCATTCTTGGAATAAGGATAAATATTATTATGGCCATTCTTCAAATTTGGAAAAGCGGTTTAAACGACACAATTCTGGTGGCGTAAAATCTACTAAAAACGGTATTCCATGGATACTTGTTCACCATGAAACATAAAAAACAAAAAGCGAAGCTATGAAGCGTGAATATGAAGTAAAACGGTAGAAGAATCGAAATTTGGTAGAAGAACTTATTGCAACAGCTTGATGTCGTCCCGATGAATCGGGTCTCTCGCTCAAAAAATAAATGCCGCCTACGGAGGTGGGGGGCATTTATTTTTTTATAGACATCGGAAATTCCTCGCATGCCTGCCGTAATCCCGATTCATCGGGATGTAGGTAGGTCTCTCGCTCTGACAATACGCCCCTGTTTTGCGACGGGGGTTTTTATTTTATAGAAATATTGGCGTAATTTTGACCATGAAACGAACCCTTTTATCCGCCATCATCCTCGGCCCGATCATTCTTTTGGTCATTTTTATCATATTGGTGCTGAATGGTGTTTTGGCCCTGAAACCCACATGGTAATCCCAATGAGAATTTTATTGATCATTGCACTGATCGGAGCTGCCATCCCGGCCAATGGACAACTCAAGAATCTTAAAATTCTTAAAGAGAAAGTATCCAAAGAAGTGGAGAAAGTCGTCAAAAAGGAAGTCAAGCCACTTACCCTGAATTATAAGATCTCCAAAGTACATTACAACCCATTAAAATCTTTGAATCAGGTGGGCCTTGATATTTCATTTTTCGGTCATAATCCCAATCGGATCGGCGTGTCTTTAGATCGGATCGAATTTGACTTATATATTGACGGGAAGCATGCTTCAAAATTCTATAATGAAAAAAAGATTAAGATTCCAAAAGAAGGGGATTTTTCATTTGAAGAAAAAGCGGACCTAAAATTAAGTGCCTTGGGGAAGGCCGTATTCAATGCTATTGTGAATAAGAAAGCCAAATATAGAATAGACGGCACGTACTTTTTAGATACACAGATAGGCACTTTTCCAATCAAGGCGACCCTGACGGAAAAAGAAATGTAGTTTATTGCGGCTGGCCTTTTCCTTCAGGCATCAACACCTTCATTGTCGGATAAGGGATGGAAATATTATTTTGCGAAAATTGTTTGTAAATCTCCGTATTCACAGCATCCACAGTCCGGCCGCGGATTTCCGGCTTATAGATCCAAAATAAAAGTTGAAGCTTCAACCCATGTTCAGCGAATTCTCGAAAACGCACACGGGGTTCCGGATTATTCAAAACATTATCATTATTTAAGGCAATGGATTTTAATAATTCCTTCACCGCATCAATATCGGATTCATAGGCCACATGGAGTGTAATTCGTACCCGTTCAATATCTTCCGGTCCGCCGCTTTCATTCACGATCTTGGATGATGCGATCACAGAGTTTGGAATTGTAATCTCTATATCATCGCGAGTCATAAAGCGCGTCGAGCGAAGGCCCATATTTTTCACGTAGCCCCGTTCACCTGTTTCCAGCAGAATATAGTCACCCTCCTTGAAGGGTGAATCAGCCATGAGGAAAATGCCCGCAAAGAAATTGGCCACAGTATCCTTAGCCGCAAGCCCCAAAACAACCCCCAATACACCGGCTGATGCAAGAATACCGTTAATATTGATATCCCAGCTTAAGAAAATAAAATAAGTGCCAAAGAGGCCAATGGCTATTTTCCCTAAATTATTGAACAAGGGAAGGGTCCTATGTTGGAGGAGGCGGTTGTTGGTCCGGCCCGAAGCCCACTCCATGGAGATGATAAACACACGGGAGATCAGAAATAACCAAATGAGGATGGTGGCTGTTTTGAGAATACCCACCAGGGCAAAATCAATATAGTCAGGAAGTGAGGCAGTTTTTACGGCCATGGAAAAGCCGATAAATAAAATGGAATAGAAAATTGGCCGGTGAAGGAGATCAATAATCTTATCATCCAACCCTGTGCTGGTCTTTGCCGTAAGGCGCTTAAATATCCCTGTGAAGACCAAATCGGTGATTTTAGCCACCACAATAGCGCCTACGATAATGATAGCACTTCGGATGAGAGGATTGTCTATCAAAAGGGTGTAATTATCTTTTATCCATTCCATGACTGGTGAAAATATAGATAAAGTTTTCTAAAGTATCCATGACAGGGAGAAGTCAATTCAGGAAAAGATGAAAAATAGGGAAAGAACCTATCCCTGCTATTGCTTCGTGTAATTGGATTAATTAGCTTCCTCACCGATTCTTATGTTATTCTTTTTATAATTACATATTGAATTCGAATTAAAATAATCCTTAACCAATCAAAAAAAGGAATCAATGATGTCCAAAACAAATGAACTGGCTAACCAGATTAAAGCACATTTTGCTGATTTTGAAGAAAATCATGAAAGTAACATGAACGGTAATAAAGCTGCGGGGAGCCGTGCACGTAAAGCCGTTGGCGAAATTAAAAAACTTGTCACCGATTACAGAAAAGCATCTGTTGCTGGTGAATAAGTAAATTCAATTCATTTTGAAATTAAAAAACCCCCGTATCCCTACGGGGGTTTTTTATTGAAGCAACTATATAGGAAGGATTCTATTAGTTCTCTTTTTCGTTCTTTTTTTCTTCGAGTCTTTCCTCAGCTTTTTTCGCCTGCTGCATTTTATTCCCGCCGGCACCTTGCCCCCGTGCAACCTGTTTTCGTTTATATAGTTCGAATTTGGAAGGTATCACCTTCCGCGGCCAATGGTTATTCACCAAGTCAATGTCGGCTGTTTCCAGGTTGGGATCCACGGTGAAAGCAGTAACATTTTTCTTGGTGGCAAAAACTTTGGTCACCTGATCTCTGTTCATGCGCCAGATTTCTGCGGGGATACGAAAATCAGTAGTACTGTCATCTTCGTATGTAAATTGAAGAAGGATAGGCATAACCAGACCGCCTACATTTGAAAATTGAATTTCATAATAATTAAGGTCTGATTCATAAATGGCTTTTTCAGTCGCGGTCATTTCGAGTTTTTCAATATATTTTTCGTAATCCTCTTTATCGAGAATTGTAACTTCAAACGGATCATGTTTATTGTAGAAATCATTCGCCAATTCATCAATTTCTACCAATGTCTTTTTAATATCACGCTCATTATTGATCTGCCATGATTGACGCGTCTGTTCTCCTTTTTTATGCTTTTTTAAAGGAAATTCAACTTCGGGATTTTTGGTATCAAGCGTGTACCACTTGACCTTATCAATGGAGATGTCCACCGGATCAGTACCGTAGAACCATCCACGCCAGAACCAGTCCAGGTCAACGGCTGAGGCGTTTTCCAGGATGCGGAACAGGTCGGAAGGGGTAGGGTGTTTGAACATCCAGGATTGGGCATACTCCTTAAAGGCAAAATCGAACAGTTCTCTACCGACAACAGTTTCTCTCAAGATGTTCAGCGCCGTGGCCGGCTTTCCATAGGCATTATTACCAAATTGGTAAATGGATTCAGAATTGGTCATGATCGGCATGATGCTTTTTTGTTTGCCTTTCATATAGGGTACGATATTTTTAGGCGGGCCGCGTCGGGAGGGATAGTCCCGATCCCACTCCTGTTCGGTAAGAAATTGAAGGTAAGTGTTTAACCCTTCATCCATCCATGTCCACTGCCGTTCGTCGGAATTCACAATCATGGGGAAAAAATTGTGACCCACTTCATGAATGATAACACTGATCATACCATATTTGGTCCGATCAGAATAAGTACCATCTTTTTCCGGGCGGCCGTAGTTGAAGCAAATCATGGGATATTCCATCCCGTTGGCCGCTTCAACCGAAATCGCCACAGGATAGGGGTAGTCAAAGGTGTATTTGGAATAGGTTTTGATTGTATGGGCGACCGCCTTAGTGGAAAAGCGTTCATAAAGGGGATTGGCTTCTTTGGGGTAGTAGGACATGGTCATGACCGTACGCTTGCCCATTTTAACACCCATGGCATCCCAGATGAATTTCCGCGAACTGGTGAAGGCAAAATCCCGCACATTCTCAGCTTTGAATTTCCAGGTTTTAGTTTGATTCAGTCGGGACTTCTCATTTTCAGTGGCTTCTTTCTGGGTAATAATCAGCACCGGTTTTTTTGAATGTTTTGCTCTTTTAAATCGTTGGAGTTGTGTTGATGTTAAAACTTCTTTAGAATTTTGAAGCTCACCAGTTGCCGCTACCACATGATCCGCCGGTACAGTAATATTAACTTCATAATCCCCAAAGTTCAGGGTGAATTCACCGCGGCCTAAGAATTGTTTATTCTGCCATCCATAGACATCATTATACATGGCCAGGCGGGGATACCATTGGCAAATGGTATAGAGGTAATTGTCATCCTCTTTAAAATATTCATATCCTGGTCGCCCACCCATGAAAATACGGTCCTGAAGATTATACCACCAATTTATTGAGAATGATGTTTTTTCACCGGACTTCAAGGGCTTAGGGAGGTCGATCCGCATCATCGTTTTGTTGATGGTATAATTGAGTTTTCGCCCGCCCTTAGCGAATACTTTATCGATGTTGAAGCCGCCGTCAAATTCATTAAGGATTGGACCGGCATCTTCATCCCCAATAATCAATCCCGGTTTCATGGCGTTAAAGCTCATGCGGTTGCGCATACTGCTGGTGGTGATTTTATAGCTGTCCGAATCTTTGGCGCGGACATTTTGATCGAGTTGAATCCAGAGATAGTTTAACTCATCCGGTGAATTGTTGGTGTAGGTAATCGTTTCAAATCCATTGATGCGCTGCTTTTCATCATCCACCGTAACATCGATCACATAATCAGCCCGGTTTTGCCAGTACCCGTGACCGGGATAGCCGGCGGCCGTCCGGTAAATATTCGGTGTGGCGATCTGCTGATTGAGTTGTTTAAACTTATTTTCAACCTGACCGGCAACGACACTGATGATCAAAGAAAGTAAGAAAAACCGTCTAATTGGATTCATGGAATTCCCCCTCATAATTTTGTGATGGTTTATGAATTATTATGGTTAAAAATGAGGGCGAAATTACATAAAATCAGGTTCAACTATGTTGAAAAAACTACAAGTTAAATCCCTTTTCTACGCCGGCGTCCTTACAGCAATTGTTTGGGCCCATCCTTTTCATGTGAGTATCACAACCTTTCAATTGAATCCGAAAAGCAGCAGTATAGACATCACAATGAAACTTTTCACAGATGATTTGGAAAATGCCCTCCGCGTGAAAGGCACACCCCCCTTAAAGCTCGGCTCCAAAAATGAATACACCCAATCGGATTCTTTAATTTTTCGATACTTGATCAATCATCTACAGCTATCCCTGGATGAAAAACCGGCTTCCTTCAAATGGTTGGGTAAAGAGATTGAGCATGATATTACATGGTGTTATATTGAAGTGAAAAATGTAGAACGATTCTCAAAAGCTTCAATCAGGAATACCATCTTTGTCGCTGATTTCGATGATCAGCTGAATATTTCTCACTTTTACAAAGGGGATCAAATCGAAACGATTATGCATCACAAGGGAAAAATTTCAGGAACCATTCAATTTCAAGGGAAAGAGGATTAATTATGATCACAGAAGCGTATACCATTGTCGAGCTATCCCAAATACTGATTGGCGCATTTCTCGGAATCTGTTTTTTTCAGTCCGGTTTCAATAAAATTATAGACTGGAAAGGTAATTTGGATTTTTTAACTGATCATTTTGCCCATACATTTTTCATCAATACTGTTCCCGTTCTTTTATTCGTGGTTATGGTCCTTGAAATGATCAGCGGGCTATTATGTTTTATCGGTATTACCTACGGAATTATTTATCATGAATTTGATTTTCTGCTCTACGGGTTGCTGTTTTGCGGTATCAATTTAATTGTCCTTGTTTTCGGGCAGCGGTATGCCAGGGAATATGAGGGTGCGGCCGCTTTGGTCAACTATTTTATTCTGACCGTCATTGGCATTTTGACATTTCATATTTGAACCATTTCAAAAAACTAATTTTAAATGAACGAGGGATTATGATGAAAAATATGATTAATTCAATTCTAACAATCGCTTTGGTGTCCTGTAGTCCACCCCACCCGGAGGCAAGTCATCCATCGGAAAAGTTGGGGGTTATCGCCTCAGCCTATCAATCGGATGGTTATCGTCTAATGGATGCGGCATTGTCTGATACGATAGGATTCGAACGATTGGCCAATCTCTGTGATACTTTTGGCCCGCGGTTCAGCGGCACGGATAATCTTGAAAAAGCCATTGACTGGATCCTTAGCGAAATGAAAACGGATGGATTGGAAAATGTCCATGGGGAAGACGTAATGATCCCCAAATGGGTCCGCGGCAATGAATCAGCCCAAATGATTTCTCCCTGGAAGAAAAAGTTACACATGCTGGGACTTGGGGGGAGCATCGGTACACCGGCAGAGGGAATAACGGCCGAAGTTTTGGTGGTGAGCAGTTATGATGAATTAAAAGAAAAATCTGCGGAAGCCAATGGTAAAATCGTTTTATTCAACGTGCCCTTTACCAATTATGGGAAAACAGTTCAATATAGATCTGGCGGCGCCATTGCGGCTGCCAAAGCCGGTGCTGTGGCTAGTATCATCCGTTCTGTAGGTCCTTATTCCATGAATACACCCCATACGGGCGGTATGCGCTATGAAGACGGCGTTAATAAAATTCCCCACGCCGCCATCACGGTGGAGGACGCAGCCATGATCGCCCGAATGGATGCGCGGGGACAAAAAGTCATCATTACGCTCAAAATGGAAGGGCATTATGAGGATGATGCTTTATCACGAAACGTGATTGCTGAAATCAAAGGGAGTAAATTCCCCGATGAAGTGATTGTTATGGGCGGGCATATTGATTCCTGGGATGTGGGGCAGGGCGCCATGGATGACGGCGGCGGATGTGTGGCGGCTTGGCAGGGCCTTAAGCTGATGAAAAAATTAGGCTTGCGTCCCAAGCGAACAATACGGGTCGTTTTGTGGACCAATGAAGAAAATGGCCTTCGCGGCGGGAATGCTTACCGTGACGCTCATAAAAATGAATTGGATGACCATATCCTGGCGATCGAATCTGATGGCGGCGTTTTTAAACCAAGCGGGTTTGGATTTACCGGTTCCGAGGAGGCCTTCAATATGCTTACCGATATCGGCACATTGTTAGCGCCGATCGAATCGGGCAAGATCACCAAAGGCGGAGGCGGGGCTGATATCGGCCCCATCATGCGTGAAGGTGTCCCAGGGATGGGATTAAAAGTCGATGGTTCAAAATATTTCTGGTTTCACCACACCAACGCCGATACTTGGGATAAACTGGACCGGAACGAATTCAACCGCTGTGTAGCCACCATGGCTGTTATGGCTTATGTGGTGGCGGATATGCCGGAACGTCTGCCGCGTAAAACTAATTAATTGGGTGATAGGATTTGTTACTGTAACTTTAAGCAAACAATGGTCACGCTCTGAAAGAATTCATTATGAGAAAAATCAGTGTCATATTATTTCTAACCACTTCATTCCTCATTGCCGGTGCACAAATTCTACAACCGAAAGGGCTCTCCGGTCCGATTGATGTGCTTACAGAACTGAATGAACGTGAATTATGCAGTTTACCCATAATGACTGACGACTGGTACCAAGGGATTCTTGAAAATATGCGTATCAATTTCCCCGATGAATACCGTGCCATGCATCGTCCGCCCACACTCAAAAAATCTTATGCTGTGGGGGATGTGGCTACTTTCTGGGTGCTTCAGGATGATGACTCCGGCGGTACAAAATCGGTGCAGGTGGGCGCCAAGCTGATGGCGAAAGGTACCCATACCGCCATCTGGGCGGATACAGTGGCTATGCTATCCGCCAATAATATCAGCATTAACCTGGCCAAGGATTATATCGAATTATTGGAAGAGTCGACACCGGTATTTTCCCGGGATTCATCCAAAGGCGTCTATGAATTAGAATTGCAATATTTTGGTGAACCGCCGAATAAGGACGGGGATGGCGTGGTTGATTTCCTTTTTTCCGATTTATATTCTGGGGCCGGTGGATATTTTTCTCCTCTGGATCAAACCGATAATGCCGGCAGTAACCGCCGGGATATTGTATATATTGATACACAGGCAGGAATTTCCTATACCAAAGGAACTTTGAGTCATGAGCTCCAGCACTTGATCCATTATAATTATGACCATAATGAAAATTCCCAATTCAACGAAGGATTGAGTGAAATGGCCACCATTATTTGTGGAGGTGATAATATTTCACATGCTTATTATTTACAAAAACCCCATGCCGTCAGTTGGAGCTGGGATGGTAATATCGAAGATTATGCCATGGCGTCCCTGTTTACTCTCTATTGGGTGGAGCAATTTGGCGATGCGGCCATCAAAGAATTTGTCCAAATGAAATCCGGCAGTAATTCGCTGCGAGGATTTACTGCTTTTAATACACTATTGCAAAACCACGGTTTCACCGATGGTACCGGTGTTTGGTTCAAGAATTGGTATATTGCCAATTACATGGATGATATTACCTTTGATCCCAAATATGGTTACAAAGCCTGGATTCCCATGCGGGCGGTTCCCACCATGACTTTTGCCAAGGCCAATATCGAACAAACGGGGAATGTGGTTTTAGGCTATACACCCAATTATGTACTTTTTACCAATTCAGCTGATTCCATGGCGATAACGTTTTCCGGAGTCACTTTGACTAAACCGGAGTATGTGTCGATCGAAACAACAGACTCCGCCCGGACAATTAACAGTTTATCTGATGGTGTATTGCACAGGGTGGACCATGCTTCTCTCAAAGTACGCAGCGCCATGTTCATTGTAGCCAATACACAGGATTTGAACCTGACCTATGATTTTACCGCTTCAGGAACGGATGCATCTGAATATTCAGAGTACCAGGAAATTGCCTATGATGACGGGACGCAGGATTTAGGTTGGTTGGGGCTCGGTGGCGCCGGCAGGGGACTTGGCGTTTTATTTCAACCGGCCATGCCCTTTAATCAACTGGTGGAAGGAAAATTATTAGTCAGATTTAATAATGAATTTTCGAATGGAACAAGTTCTCCCACTGCAGAAAAACAATTCTATGTCCATCTTTGGAATATCATAGATGGGGAGGAAAAGGGAAAAGTTGAAGAATTGATCACGCCCTTTATTTATAAAACAAATAGACAGAGTTTCCCCAATGATTTTATCAGAATAGATTTTACGCCATACGCTGATCAAATTAAGAATAAGAATGATATTGTAATCGGTATAACCAATGTTGATGATACAAACTTATCATATGCGGCTCCAGACAGTTCAGCGGACAAAACTTATTCATACTTATTTGGCTTTGATTATGATAATAACGAGCAATTAGATGAAAGTGAAAAAATATTAGATCCCTTATCCAATTTTACCCTGAGCGATGGGACTTCACTGGCTGGTTGGAATTTTATTTTCCGCGCTACCTTCTTTTATTCCGATACAACCAATCCGGTATTTACAGCAGGATTTGTTCAAAACCCCGTTTTCACCGATGAACTGGATTTGTATGTGATCGGCAATTCCCTGGTCAGTCCTCCCAAAGTCAAACTGACCGCCACCAATGGCGGCCAAAGTGAACAGCTTTCAACGACTGTATTATCCGGGAATGACAGTATTTTATTCGCTAACCAATATCGGCTGAATTCAACGGGTACACTTGACCTCAATGTGAAGGGCGGACTGCGATATGGTTCTACCACGACGGATACCACTTTTTCCTTCACAGTGGCCCAGGCATTAGTCAAAATGGGTGGAACAATCGCATCCTCCGACGCCCGCTTTAAAGTGATAATTCCCTCCGGTGCATTGAAAGAAGACACTTACCTGGTTTCAAATATAAACGATGGGTTATTTGTCCCATCACACCGGGAAGAGTTTATCGGAAATACCTATTCAGTGGGACCATTCGGGAAAGAAATGCAGGAACCGATTGAAGTCTCCTTTGACTTAAGGGAGGAAGTATTCAACCAGTATGATCCAACCCATTTATCCATTGGGTATTGGGATGGCGAAGTTTGGCGGGAATTATTTACACAAGTTTCGAAGGATGGTCAATCGCTCAAAGGCAGGGGCACTCATTTAGGGCATTATGCTATCGTGATGAAAGGCAGCGGGTCGCCCTTAGCTACCAAGGATGAGTTGATTCCCACGGACTATGCATTGCGTCAGAACTACCCAAATCCCTTTAATCCGGAAACAATGATTCATTATGATCTGCCTGAGCCGGGATTTGTGACGCTGAAAATCTTTGACCTTTTGGGAAGGGAAGTGGTAAACCTGGTCCAGGGGCACCAACCACCCGGCAGGTATAAGGTATTATGGAATGGGCAGAACCGCTTTGGACAGCCGGCCGTGAGCGGTATTTATTTTTACCAACTGTCCGCCGGAGATTACAAGCAAACCAAAAAAATGATTTTGGCGAGGTAGTATCATGAGATATACAAAATATGTAATGCTGGCTATTTTCATTTTTACTGCCTGCAAAAAAGACGAAAAAACACAATACGATATTACTTTTTCTCCGACTGAATTGGATTACGGCAAGTTAGAGTTGGGACAGTCCAAAACTGAAACAGTGACCATTACCAATGGTGAAGGGTCCAGCGGCGCATATGTCGGGATTTTGGAAGTGATGGATACGCCAGGGTATCGAATCGAAGGGTCCAACCAGATTACACTGGAAAAAGGTGAATCAAAGCAAATTAAACTCACCTTCAAGCCAACAGGCCTGCAAGCCTATGAGGGGCGCTTTACCGTCATTGATGAAGGCCGCAACCTGGATTTCTTCTATGAAATGCCTATAAAGGGGACCGGTGTGGGACCGGTTCGTTTCTCAACCAATGAAAGTAAACTGACTTTTGGGTTGGTCCGGGAAGATTCACCGATGGACATGGACCTCCTCATCCAAAACAGCCAAAGTTCCGGCTTTCCATTGAGCATTGTTGTGTCTGAACCCGGCGGAGATTTTTCTATTGTGGATAATCAAACGAACTATTCGATCGATATCGGAAAAGTTCTCACCCTGAAAGTACGTTACAGTCCGGTGTTGTTGGCGTCAGAAAGCACGCTGAATTTTACCCATAATTCATCGGTTAATTCGAGTCCGACCGTGATAAATCTGACCGGTGTGATGGATAAAACAGATGATATTAATCAAAGCATCAGTTCCGGTTGGAGCAAATTCTCCACGGGCAGTTATGCCGGCGGTATGGATGAATTTCAAAATGCCATGGCTTACGTCACCCTTAGTGCATTATATGACAGTCTCCATTCAAAGGTGCTGGTCGGTCGTGGTTGGTCCTACGCTTTTATGCGGAATTATGATGAAGCCTATGAGGATTTTTTAAAGGTCTATAACGATTATGCAGGGCATACCACCTCCCAAGCCATGTTCAATGTCTATGCCGGTTTGGCCATTGTGGGTAATTTAAACGGACTGTACAAGGATGTAATAACCCACGCAACTTCACTATTAACAGGTGATGCAGATTATATTTTTGAGCATAAAACCACCATCGATCATAAAGATGTGCGCATGGCCCGGGCCCAGGCTTATTACAATACCGGCGATTTTGTCAAGGCAGCCGCGGATTTGGATGTCTTGGCTCCCACGAATGCGCCCCACGCCACCGACCCGGTAACATTACTGGCAGCGCTTCAAGCACTTTCAGGATCAATATAAATGGAATTAAAAGGAAAAACAGCCATCGTTACCGGTGCATCCAGAGGCATCGGTACATATATCGCCAAATCTCTCGCCGGCCAAGGGATGAATATCATTGCCGTTGCACGGAGTGAAAGCGGGCTGTTGAACACAAAAGCTGAAATTGAAAGTGCCGGCGGCACCTGCCACATTCATCCATTTGATTTAACACAAATTGATGCATTGGAAGGATTCATGAATGACCTTTGGAGCCAACATCAGTCAATTCATGTATTGGTGAATAATGCAGGCATAGAACGTTACCAGTATTATGATAAAAATAATACGGGTGATATATCTTCAATTTTAATAATAAACCTTCACAGCCCATTGGAAATATCAAGGGCGATTCTACCCAAATTTATTAACCAACGTGAAGGGCATATAATTAACATTGCCTCTCTGGCGGGTAAAAAAGGTGTGGCTTATAATTCGATTTATTCCGCTTCAAAAGCAGGCTTATTGATGTGGGCCGATGGCTTGCGGCAGGAGTTTAAAGATTCCCCGGTGGATATATCAGTAATCTGCCCCGGCTTCATATCCGATGCCGGTATGTTCTACGACGGCCATATCGATCCACCGGCTATGCTGGGATCATCCAAACCGCAAAAAGTGGCCGATGCTGTTTTGAAAGCTTTGAAAAAGGGGTCTTGTGAGATTATTGTGAATTCCGGTCCAATCCGCCCATTATTGGCTTTGGGACAAATTTCATGGAAGTTGGCCGATACAATAGTGCGCTGGTTCGGCGTCCCGGAACTCAGCCGGAAGCGGATTCCCGCTTAGCCGCCTGTTTTTGAACTTTTCTTAATTTCCTGCTTTTCCACCATTTTACCACTTTACTGTTCAAAATCGGCCTGACAATTGGTTGTGACTTTTTCCAAACCCATTCTGAAAGAGAAAAAACAAACATATTGCGCGGAAACGGATCGTTTTCATTCTTGGGTATGAAATAATTTGAGCGGAGGTCTCTATACCAATCATAACCAACCTTCCCCAGTGTCACCATCGGAACCACTGTTATAATCGTCCCATAGTCAGCACTCAGTACGCTGATTAACCCTAAATAAAATCCCTTTCGAACTGAATTTTCTAAAAACGACTTTCCTGTTTTAACATAATAAATATCCATAAGGGCATGATACCGGGGGGCAGCCGTGGTATCCTCTTTATGGAAAGTACCCACTTCCGGATTGTGCATGTCCTGCTCAAAATAAATATTATCAAAATGTAAGGTGTCACCGTCATGAAAAACCAGGTAACCATCGCGACGCTGGAGCTCTTTCATGCGATCTTTCATGGACCTGGATTGATGAATAAAGACACCATAATCATTGTAAATATAATAGACCTTATCCAGTTCAATCCGATTCCTGGTTAGGTCATTAAAACCTGTATAAAAGACTGAATCTCGAACGATGGAATCCACCAATACAGTGTTGGCGTTGCCATCCAGGTCAACAATGATATGGCGGACATTAATTGAATCTTCCGGATCAGGTGTCGTCGGAATGCGCCGCATTAAGATTAGCGTCGGATCGGAATAATCCGCCGATGTATATCCCGGGAATTCCTTAAACGGATAGAGGGTGCCCAAGTCAACAGCTTTATCCACAACCTCAAAACGGTGGTTTATGTTGATATCTTCGCCAGTAATGACGCGCAATTTATAAGTCCCGGGTGCTACATTGTTGAACGAAAAATTCCCGCCCCCGTAGCGCTTCATGAATTTTTTGGATGTGGTGGTTCGAAAAATAACCTTTTCGGTTGTATCCATGAGGATCGCTTCAGCCTTTTCCAGCACAAGCCCCGATTTATACACAGCTACACCGCTCACGGTGAAATTGTTGGGTGTTTGGCCTGGGATAAATTGGATAAAAAGGGTAATGAATAGAATGAATCGCGCGCGGATCATGGTAAAATTTAATTCATTTTTAAGCAGGATGTGAGAATTCATGACAATGGTAAAAAACCATCGTAATTTTTAGAAATGATTCACCGCTTTCAAACCACCGCTAAATTGATTTTATGGGCGACCTTGTTCTGTACATCAATGAACGCTCAGCCGAAATGGTCCTTTCATTTGGGTGGTGGTTTTTATAGTCCCTCCCTGGGATTTCTTGATCCCGATTCAAATAGTGTTATCCCGTCTTTAAGTGCTTTTAGTAAAAATATTCTCCTTGATTGGGGTGTGAAATATCAATTCTACCCCAATGCACGGGTTGGTTATGCGCGGTCAAATTCATATCACTCCGGAAAGTTAGGAGATTCGGATTTTTTACGAAATATTTCATACCGTATGATTACACTTGAAACTTTTTATTATCCCCGCAAGCGGATAGAACTCAACTTTATGCTGGCGCCAATGTATAATAAAGCGACCGTAAAACTGACGGCAAAAAGTTCATCCACCGATTGGGATTCGCTTTTAGGCAGCTATGGCAACAGTTCGGTGAATTTATCAACTGGGGGAGAAATGACAAAACGCTGGCTTGGATTAGCCAGTACAATTGGATTTCGCTATTATATCAAATCATGGTTAGCGGTGGATGGGAAAGCAGGTTTTATTCAAAATTCTTACAGCGAAAAAAAATGGAAGCTGGAAAAGGAAAAAGTGGATGGGCCAAAAATGAATATCAAAAAACTGCCTGTTTTCAAGGTTCACCTGGTTTTGGGATGGTGAAGATAATCCCACTTTTATTGCTTATTTCATTTCTCGGATCCTCTCCAGTTGATCCGCAGGAAAAATGTGAGGGGGAAAAGATTGAAAAAGTGCAGCAGAAGGGACTCCGGTCCCTCAAAATATTGGAAATTCCACTGTATATAAAAGAATTAAAATCATGCAAAGATAAGGACAGCGTGAAGATGATTAGAAAATCGGCGGAAGAAAAACAGATAGGCACTGATGCTGAAAAATCAAAAACATTTGTCGGTCGAACTTCCGGGTGTGCCTATTGTGTTATTGCCCTGGTTGTTTATCTGGCACTGGTGTGAAATGATTTATGAAAAAATTACTGCGAATTATTCTATTCCTGAGTGTTCTATTTACGGGATGTGTCTATTTTATCCTGGGGAATAAACTTGATGAAGCCAGTAAAAATGAAACACCACAAGACAGTACTGCAGTCACAGTGCCTGATAGTACAATTCGTTAGTGTTCTGGTTCTGATCAGTGGATTAATATCCGCCCAGAAGGCAGAGCCAAACATCGAATACAAAACAGTCCTGCGCATGAAACTGAATATGGATGTGAATCCAATGCTTTACCTGGATGAGCCAAAATCAGCCCAGATGAATCAAGTGCATCAATCCTGCGTTAATTATTTGGATCTGGCCGACAGGAAGGCAGCCGATAAAAAATTATTTGTTCAGGCACAGATCATTAAAAAAGGAGCGGAGAAATTTTCGGATATAAATTATGACCGGGAAATACCGGTGAAAATAAAGAGAAATATCCGTTATAATTATTTTTCGTCAGTATCAGGCAGGGATTGAATGATGTCATCCCCTAATTCATCAAAAATGACTTTGGATACTTCTTCAGCGATTTCATCCCCATTGAGGCCTTCTGCCATCAATGCATTCCAGGATTCGGTTAAGGTATTTAAATCATCCTTGTTGGAAAATATTTCATCCAGTACAGCTGCAGGGACTTTGAAATCCCGCAGGCGCTGGTACATGTTTAAGTTCGTCATTTCCATAGCAAAAATTAACCCAGTCCGCTAATGGACTGAAAGGAGTACTTCAATGAATAAACATACAAAAATCTTATATGGATTATTGATTGTGGGATTTTTATCGATTTCGGCCCAATTGTGGCTTCAGACCCAAGCCATCAATGAACTGAAAATAAAAATGGAATCTGTACGTGAATTATTATTTCGTTTTGCCTGATTGTTTTATGTAAAAAAGACCCTAATTTCCGGCCCGAAATAATATGATTTTCGGGTTATTCAACACAATATGGCGTCGTACCCAAGTGGCTTAAGGGGGCGGTTTGCAAAACCGTTATTCGCCGGTTCGAATCCGGCCGACGCCTCCAATCTACATTCGCCTGCCGGCGGATTACGATTGGCAGGCCCGACCTGTCCATGATTGTCATTGCGAGTTCACCGCAGTGTGGTGAATATGGCATTCTCCTCGAATAATAAATATTGAGATTGCTTCCCGCCTACTCTTTTGATTCGGCGGGCAGGCGCCATTTCATTCCTCGCAATGACAGGAAAGAATTGCCCGGGTGATGGAATTGGTAGACATGACAGACTTAAAATCTGTTGGCTGATTCAGCCGTGCCGGTTCAAGTCCGGCCCCGGGTACAAAAAAAAGACCCCCTGAAAACGGGGTCTTTTTTTTTGTGGAGCCGATCGGGATCGAACCGACGACCTTCCCGAAAGCATTTGAGACGCTCTCCCAACTGAGCTACGGCCCCATTTTTAAGTATAAAGAAAAAGGAACAAGTAAAATAAGGTCGTGGGGCAAAATTAATAGATTTGTTGTGAATTAAGTGAAATAATTCTTTAGCAGAAAAGTTTATGATTCGGATTATATTTTATGCTTATGCGAATCCTTTTAATGATAATCTCCCTCAACGCCTCCTTGGCTGGGCAAATGTTATTAAGCGGCCGAATTGTTGATGCTGAAACCAATAATCCACTGGAAGGCGTGAATGTCTTCCTCTCCCGCACGACCATCGGCGGAACAACGGACAAAAATGGGTTTTATACGATCCGTAAAATTCCCAGTGGCCAGTATGAATTGATCGTTTCCATGATTGGTTATTCGGTCGTTCGCGAAGAATTTCAGGTACGTTCTCAAAAAATGATCATACGCGATTTTCGCTTAAGCCCGGAAGCGATTCAAATGGCCACTATTGATGTGACCACTAAATCAAATCCCGAATGGCTGAAAAATTATAAACAGTTTAAGACTGCTTTTTTAGGGACATCTGAAAATGCGAAACAATGCAAAATCATCAATGAATATATGATTCAATTTGAACGGAATGAGGATGAATTGAAAGCCTATGCCCGGGAACCGATCATCATTGAAAATGAGGCCTTAGGATATCGCCTATCTTATACACTGAAAGATTTCATCGAAACGGGAGCGGGTTTACGATATACTGGTTATCCCTTTTATCAGGAATTAACGCCTAAATCCAAACGGGAGTTCCGCCGTTGGACAAAGAAGCGTAAAAAAGCTTATCTTGGTTCAACGCGTCATTTTTTAAAAACAATCTCTGAACGATATGAGGAAAATAATAAACGAAAACCGGTGATTATTGGCGACCATTACCTGCCTGTTTTAGCAGAGCAATTAAAACGAAAAACCAGAAAAATTAAATTTCAGGATAAACTCGTGCAGGAAGGATTTGTTGTATCCATTCCCAGGATTACACAAATTAAAAATGATTATAAGCAGGTTGATCCGGACCAATATTTATCTCCGGCGGGATATGAAGGGGAATTATTATTGAGTTATGAGGGCACTGTGAGAATTGACTTTCTCGATGAACAACCGGAAAAATATTATGTGTGGGAATTAACCGGCAATTATAATACGGTTGTTAAATGGCAAGTTTCATTTATAAAACTAGGGAAAAGCAATGTGGCCATTGATAAACTGGGACGGTATTATGAGCCTTATATGCTGGAATTATCCGGTTACATGGCCTGGGAGCGATTGGCGGATAAATTACCATTTGATTACATACCTCATGAAGATTGATGACAACCAAAACCGAATTATCGAGTCTTATTCAGAAATCGGAAAATTCATGAAATTCAAATTATTCAAATCAATCCTTATCGCAACCATCCTTATTTCAGCATCCTTTGCAAAGGATAAAAATATCGTTAATGTGGGGGATGATGTTACCATCAATGCCCATGAAAGGGTGGAGACAGTTGTTGTCATTGGCGGTGATTTAACTGTCTACGGCGAAATTGAAGAATCTGCATTTGTTATCGGCGGGGATATTTTCATTCGGGAAGGTGCCTCTATTGAAGAAGATGCAATCAGTATTGGGGGTAAGATTTTTGTTGATCCCGGAGGTGAGGTGGAGGGCGAAATGGTTGATGTCACTTCCAGGTCTATTAAACACATTATAGGCAGAATGGATTTTGACCATTTAGGCTGGGATATTCATCCGATTTTGGGCGCAATGTCCTTATTCGGTATTCTGACCATCGGTCTCATAGGGATTCTTCTCTTCCCTTCATCATTTAAAAATAATGCCCTGCGATTTTCAGAAAATCCACTTAAAACTTTGGGATGGGGCGTTTTGTCATTATTCCTTTTCGTGCCTGTTATCGTCCTCCTTTGCTTGACAATAATTGGTATTCCACTCGTGCCTTTATGGGTGTGCACCTATTGGCTTTCTTATTTAGGCGGATATTTATCAATGGGTACCTTATTAGGCGGTAGACTGTTAAGCAGATGGGATCCCGATTCTAAAGTGGTCCTTTCCACTCTCCTGGGAATTTTCATCCTTTGGATCGGTGGACAGGTTCCATTTGCAGGTGGCATTATCAAAGGGTTTATATGGCTTTCCGGCCTGGGATTGCTTCTTTCTTGGGTCATGAGCCGCCGATCCATCCAAAAGGAAATTTCCGGTTAGTTTATCATTAAAGTAGGTTAAATTGGCTGTGGATAATCAATAATCATGGCCAAGAAAAAAGAAAAAGAAAAGAATCCTGCTGAAGTCTTAAACGATCTCATTAAGGAAACGGGAACAGTTTTCACCAAGGGATTTGAGGACTTTTTTAAGGTTGTCGCTTCAGGAGCAGAAAATATATTCAAAGCTCCCGAGTGGAAAAAAGATAAAAAAGACTGAATAAAACATACTTTATTTAGGAGCCTCTTCTCGAAGCAAATCCCAATTGTGATTTAAGTCACAATTATAAAATAGCCCCTTGTCGGATGAACTGACATAGGGTAATTTTACCCCGACTCATGAACAGTCAATCAAACCAAAGCTTAATTAACAAAGGAGAAAGAAACATGGATCGTTTTATTCGTATCCTGATTTCAGCCGGCATCGTTCTTTCGTCTCTTACGATCGTAGTTGCTCAACATGAAAGAGCTTCTCAAGAAGAAGCAGCTGCTAAAAAAGAAAAAGTTGCTGTTCCGAAAACTGATGAACCGGAAGGCCCAGATGACACAAAAACGGCCCCACCAACTGGCAAACGTGCACCCATGAAAAAATCACCTGAAGGTGATGTTAAAAAAGGTCCTAAAGATCAGACTAAAAAACAGGGTTTTTTCAAACGTCTATTTGGCAAAAAAGCAAAAGAACCCAAAAAACCTGAATAGTTCATCAATCGATTTATTCTGAAATAAATAGGGTGAAACCTTTTGGTCTCACCCTATTTTTTTTGTCTATTTATCTTTAAAATCAGGATAAGATTTTTAGGTAATCCATCCCAAGGAGAAGGTAAATGATTCGCAAGCATTTAATTCCATTCATTTTGTTGACGGGCTTTATGGTCGGGCAAACCAGTTTTAAACACAATGCTTCGGCCTCCCTATATGGCCGGGGGGGGAACTCAGATTATGAATATTATAATTTAGGTTGGAAAACGGTTGCTAACGGTGATATTCCCCTTGGCGGTATGATGCTGAAAGATTCTGAATTTTTATTCGCTTTTGATAAGAATGTCTCTAATTGGCAGGGCGCCTCCTATGAAGATGATCAAAATATGATCCTGAAGTTTGACCTATGGGCTAACGGTACCATTTCTCCCTTCATGATGTTTGAAACATCCTTTGATAAACTCCAAGGGATCAAGAGTCGAACCAATTATGGGATTGGCGCCAAGTGGCGTGTGTTTGGGGATATGTTTTCTGTCAGTGCGGCATTTCTTCAAGAAAGTGAAGAAATTGTGTCCAAAAGTTCTGTCTATGTTTATACCTATTGGTCCGGCGGTGATTCTCTTTATGTTTCCGAAATCAAGGACAATAATGCCCTGAAGCCCAAGAAATTTTCCCGCTTATCCATTCGGCCAAAATTGAAACTACCTATCGGGGAGAATTTTTATTATGTATCCCAATATTACTATAAACCGGCCGGGGATGATGTGTTAACACACTGGATTAATGATTTTACGATTAAAACGAAAGCAGAATGGCTGGACATTATTATCAGTTACAATGTGAAGAATGACAATATTCCCGCGCCAAAATTTTTCCGCTTATACGACCCTGCGGATACAAAGCCGGACAATGTAACCTTTGCCAATAATGGAAAGGGACAATCAATCCCCTTTGATTCTGACCCAACCCAATCGGCCAAGGATGGGTATGGGGACTATTATATTCAAAATTACAAGAATAGTGATACGACCCTTTCCATCGGTTTCTTTATCACTTTTTAGCCCTTCAACAGGAATACAATGAAAAAGATATTGCCCATTCTCACGGCGATGATTTTCGCCGGTTGTATATCTATACAGCCCCCGCAGGCCATGAAACCCGCTTCCAGTAAACCAGCTTCCTTTCCAAAACTCACGGATCGGAACCGGCTGTTGGGTGCATTGCTCCCGGAGCGTACCTGTTATGACGTTCAACATTATGACATCAATCTTGATATTGATGTGGAAAAGAAATACCTGAAAGGCTATGTTGATTTCTCCGCCTTGGCGGTTTCAGATTTTACAACGCTTCAAGTTGACCTAGCTCAAAATATGCAGTTAAATGGTGTCTGGTATCATGAAAAGCCTTTGCAGACCAGTCGAAAAGAAGATGCAGTATATGTTGTTTTCCCGGAGATGAAAGTGGGAGATGAATTCACATTCCGTGTGAAATATGAAGGCATACCTCAGGTCGCCAAAAATCCACCTTGGGATGGAGGATTTGTGTGGGGTAAAGATGAAATGGGACGCCCTTATGTATCAGTGGCTTGTGAAGGGGATGGCTGTGGATTATGGTGGCCCCTGAAAGATCATATCTCCGATGAACCCGACAAGGGCGCCCGTATGACCTTCACAGTTCCTCAGGAGCTGTTTTGTGTCAGTAATGGCAAATTAGTGAGCACAGCGCAGGATACCTCCGCCGGGAAACAGGCCTATACCTGGGAAGTGACAAATCCTATCAATAATTATAATATTTCCGTCCAGTTGGGCCACTATGTAGAATTGCAGGATACAGTTCATCGGGATAACGGTAGTATTGAAACCATGAACCATTATGTGTTGGATTACCATAAAGAAGTAGCAGAAACAGTTTTTCCTCAGGCCAGAAAAGTGATCCGATTTTTTGAAGATAAATTTGGGGATTATCAATGGTGGGATGACGGCTATAAACTAATTGAAGTCTCTTACCTCGGGATGGAGCATCAATCAGCGGTTACCTATGGTAATGTCTGGAATAACTGGGGCGGCAGTCATCGCTCATGGACAAGGGATTATTATGGTATCATTGACGGGTTGTTGTTTCATGAAACGGCCCATGAATGGTGGGGGAACAGTATCACCGCCACTGACCCTGCCCACATGTGGATCCATGAAGGGACGGCTGTATACAGCGAAGCCATGTTCATCGAACAAGAATTGGGATACAATGTGATGTTGGATTTCATGCTTCGGAAGAAGCGGGGTATCCAAAACAAATTGCCAATTGTCGGGCCAGAGAATGAAAATTACTGGGCCTTCGGTGATTCCTACAACAAGGGGGCATGGGTATTGCATACCTTACGCCATTTGATCAACGATGATCGCACATGGTGGGACTTATTGAAATCATTTGCAGTTGACAATGCCAAATCCCATGCAACGACGGATGATTTTATCCGCCATGCTGAAACTAAAACAGGCATGGACCTGGGATATTTCTTTAAACAGTATTTTTATGACCATCGTCCCCCGACACTTGAGTATTACCAGAAGGATGACCAATTATACTTCAAATGGGCGGATGTACATACTACGTTTCGAATGCCCTTTGATATTGAATTGAACGGCGTCGAAAAAAGAATTTATCCGACATCTGCTACCCAATCGATCCAGGTTACACCCCATTCAGTTGTGCATTATAAGGATTGGGAATTTTTAGTGAATCTAAAGGAGAATCCCGCCTTAGTAGGATAATTGACGGAGGCGTTCGAAGAGAACAGCGCTCACGGCAGCCGATACATTTAAGCTGCTGGTTTTTCCCTGCATAGGGATGGTGGCTAAAAAGTCACTGTTTTCCGAAACGAGTTTTTTGATGCCGCGGCCTTCACTGCCGGCAATAATTAGAACTTTACCAGTGTAATCCACTTTATGCCAGTCTCTAGCTTTTACACCATTTTCCATGGCAATCACCCAAAATTCTTCATTTTTCAAATTTGTCACCGTTTGATGCAGGTTATTCACCCTGTAAATGGGCACTTGTGTAAAAGCACCCTGGCTGACCTGTATGACTGTGTCCGTAACACCACAGCTATCATGCTTGGGAATAATGATGCCGTTAATACCGGCACATTCGGCCGTGCGAATAATTTGTCCCAAGTTTTGGGGGTCTTCAATCCGGTCTAAGGCCAATAGACCGATATGACCCGATTTGTTTCGAAAGGAGGGGAGTTCCGTTTCAACAGGACCATTAAAGCGGACAATAATTCCTTGGGTGCGCCATTTTCCGAAGTTGGATTTAAACTGAGTCGCATGGAGAAATTTGATATGACCGCCGTGATAACCCAGGGCATGGGTGATTCTTCCATCCCGCTCGGCGGGACTGCCGGATTGAATCAAGATATCGGTTATTTTATAATTGCGGGATTCCAGGACAGCGGCGCAGCCGTTGATGCCAAAAATGGTATGTTGGTCTTTTGCCATAAAATGTTGAATTGAATTTAGGACATTAAGCGATCACAAGATTAATACATTTCATGAAATCATCAGTCAGGTATTCGTGGAATAAACTGATTGGGTAATTATGACTCCCGCGACCGTTGTTCGGCTGAATATTCAAATTATTATTTCCCCCAAATATGTAAAACGTAATTATCCCCTATATTATGTTCTATTACATATATACATCTTAAATAATATTATAATTCTTCATTTAAACCAATTTGCTTTTATAAAAAATACGCCCATCATTATTACGACTATCCTTCGCCCGTTTAATAGAGATAGTGAATATTGAATTCAAGACTCATGATTCAGGTTGATCAATGATTATTCCATCAAGGAGCTATAATTAATTGGATGAATGGTGAAGTTGGAAATTTACCGTGATTGCTACCCAAACACCGACAGAACGCTCCCTTTGTTTTGCCGGGAGGAATCGTGTTTTTCGGAGCGCTTCACAGGCGGCCTCATTGAGACCCGTATGCGGAAGCCCATCAAGAACGACCGTCTCGCGGACGCGCCCCTTTTTATCGACAAAAAACCTGATCAATACTTCTCCTTCAATCCCAGCCTCCCGAGCAATATCAGGATAATCAATGTTTTTATTTATTGCCGCATACCCACCAATCGGCCGTGGTGGTTCATCGTAGGCCACGAATACCACCTTTGGACCGGAATGCTCCGGGGGTGGTGGAAGTTCATCCCAAGGATTATAGTCATCTAACGTAAATGCTTCGAGGGTCAAATCATCGGCTATTTCTTCTGTTTCGGAAATGATCGGGATGGATGGCCGGAGTGGTTTAACAGGACTGGTATCATGGCGTGTTTGTGGAATAACGATTTGTTCAATAGGGAGATTTGGTACATCTTGCAATAAAAAAATAGGCCGGAATTGTTTGGGGATAATCATAAAAATGACTGTGATGACTAAAAGGCTCGCAAAAAGGGATAAGCGGAAAACCGCTGGCTGATTCATTTTCATTTGTGCAGATGGTTGATGCGGATGAACCATTTATCTAACTCTCACATTTAGAATAACCGTTGCATGGCAAAAATGGGCAAATATCCCATCTATGTTTACACGTTAAACATGGTATGGTTCAAGTGTTTTGGAATATTTATTTATCTTGGATATGGCTATAAATGAACAATGGGAATTTTCTCTACCCTAATTCCGATATTGATTAAAAAATCACCCCTTAAGTGCGTAAATTAAAGGTG
>CAYFJU010000025.1:0-35736 GCA_964343505.1 uncultured bacterium | reverse complement strand
ACCAAGTATTTTTTGGAAAGGAATCAACTGTTGCACTTACTACTTGAATCCAGCTATTAAAATAAGGAAATAATAATGAATATCAGTATAAAGTTATGTTTTGCAATACTGTTGGGTATTTTGGGATGTAGCGATGTTGAAAATAATAACTATGAGAAAATTGAATTTGAAAATCCATTTGATTACTTTGGTGTTTATCATAATAAAATGCTTGAGGAAATACACGTAGAATATGGTTCTCTCGTTGGAAGTAAAGCGACCAAGGGAGAGCATTTTTCTTTTGGAAGGGAATTGGTGTATCAAAAAGCAGATGAGCACCAAATTGACGTATCAAAAATAAATCATTTTATTAATGATGTTTTTGACAGTCAAAAGTCAAATAAGCTATTTAGATCGAAAAGCATAAATGGAGATTTAAAAAGCTTTTTTGCTAATTTAGATTTGTCAGACAAAGCAAAAGGATTCCTATTTAAAATAGCAGAATTAAGTGATTCTATAGCTTCTTATCAGATGAATCATGATAAATTAAATATACGATTATCAAAACTTAATAGTGATGCATATAACAGTTTATCTAAGTCAGAATCTGAAATAGTCTTAAAGACTTCTTCCGTTTTTTACCACTCATCTCTTTATTGGAAAGAGAATTTGGATAAATGGATTGAATTATTGAGAAAAACACATCTAGGGAATGAATCTAAAAAACTGGTTAATACCAATTTAATTGTCTTTGAGTGGCAAGATTTTTATGGTGCAGATATAGAAGGGCTATTTGTAGGTATGGTTTTTGGCATTCCTGGAGGTGGAGGCGGTGTAGCTGCTGGGGCTGTTCTTGGGTCATTGGCTGGTTCACTTGGCTATGCCATTGGTGTCCTTTTAGATTGGATTTCATCTTAAATTAATGCTGAATTATAAAATTGTATTTCAATGCTTTTCTGTTGGGGTTATATACTTCCTTACAAATCTATTATTTTCAGAGGTATTTGGTTTTAGAAAGGCGAGTGTTGTTGAAATTTGTTTTACTGCTATTATATTTGGCATTTTCCTGGTAATAGTAAAAAAATATAAAGTAAAATAATTTTTAACCGTAGGAGCCACCGATCGGTGGCTCCTACACCACAATTATTTCTGAACTTTGTTTTGGGGAAAAAATACCGATTTGAGTTGCCACCAACCTTGTTTCTTCGGTGCATTTTTTGGTATAATCTTCAGCTTGGGATTGGGGTAGTGCCACCAACAATCCACCGGAAGTCTGGGCATCGGTAGCCATGAGTTTTTGTGAATCAGTAATTGATTCAGAAAAAGAAACAAATTTGGAAGCGAATTCAAGATTCCGCTTCGTGCCACCGGGAATTATACTTTCATTGGCCAAATCATCAACACCATCGAAAAAAGGTAAATTTCCAAATTGAATTTCGGCGGAAACATTACTGGCTTTGCACATTTCGGATAGATGGCCCAATAATCCAAACCCGGTTACGTCAGTTGCGGCATGCACTTCATATTCCTGCATCAATTTTGAAGCGCGCGCATTGAGCGTTGCCATGCAATTCACGGCGTCCTGAATCATTTCATCCGAAGCCAAGCCGCGTTTAATCGCAGTAGAAATAATACCTGTCCCTAATGGTTTTGTCAGGACTAATGCATCACCCGCCTGAGCGCTATTATTTTTCACCAATTGATTTTCTTCAACTTCACCGGTCACCACCAGGCCGTATTTTGGTTCTTTGTCATCAATGGAATGGCCCCCGACAATTGGAATGCCCGCTTCTTTAGCTTTATCCGCACCGCCGCGAAGAATATCACTTAAAACGGTTTTGGGTAATTCGTTGATTGGGAAGCCTACAATATTTAGAGCAAAGTGCGGCCTGGCGCCCATGGCATAAATATCGGATAAAGAATTGGCCGCCGCAACCTGACCAAACTGGTAGGGGTCATCCACAATCGGTGTGAAAAAATCCACCGTCTGAACAATGAGTTTGCCGTCGTCCAGGCGTACCACGGACGCATCGTCAGATCCATTGAATCCGACAACCACATTATCCTGGTGCACAGTTTCAAGATCACCCAGTACCTGGGCCAGGTCCTCAGGACCGATCTTGCAGGCTCAACCAGCGCCGTGTGAATAATGGGTCAGTTTAATTTGATCACGCTTTGACATAAGGTTAATTTAGTGAGAGAAAGTACACCGTTTAAAGCGCTTCTGTTTTTAGTAAAAAATTCACGCACAATACATTGATTTGCTTTAATTCAGGTCTGTAAATTCCATTCTGGCAAAAAGCCGGTGAACATGTTTTTAATTGATTTAAACTCATTTAAACAATCCAACCAAGCGGAATAATACCCTATCCTACCGCACTAATATTTCACACCATTTATTAAGGAATATTCATGAGTAAAACCACACAACAGGTGGATGAAGTTGTCATTCGATTTGCCGGAGATTCCGGTGACGGGATGCAGCTTACAGGTGGCCGTTTTACGGAAACCACTGCCATTGTGGGCAATGACTTAAGCACCCTGCCCGACTTTCCGGCAGAGATTCGCGCGCCTGCCGGATCCCTTGCAGGCGTCAGTGCATTCCAAATCAAATTTAGTTCCAAAGATATTCATACACCGGGGGATGAACCGGATATCCTGGTCGCCATGAACCCGGCAGCATTAAAAGTGCACCAGAAGGAATTGCCTCCCGGTGGGACAATCATTTGCAATGCCAATGCCTTCTCACCCAAAAATTTGAAATTAGCCGGGTATGAGTCCAACCCCCTTGAAGATGGTACCCTCGATGATTATTATACAGTTTATTCCGTTGAAATGGGAAAAATTGTTGCCCGTGCATGTGAAGACATGGGGCTTCCGTCCAAAACTGTAGATCGGACGAAAAACTTTTTTGCTTTGGGGCTTTTATTCTGGATTTATGATCGTCCTCCCCAATCAACCAAGGACTGGTTAAAATTGAAATTTGCCAAGCGCCCCGAATTAGTTGAGGCCAACATTCGCGCCATGGATGCCGGTTATAATTATGGTGAAACAACTGAAATTTTTACCACCCGTTACACCGTTGATAAAGCCAGTTTACTTCCCGGTACGTACCGTAATGTCGTGGGGAATTATGCTCTATCGATGGGACTGGCCGCGGCGGCAGAGAAATCCGGATTGGAATTATTTTATGGCGGCTACCCCATTACTCCCGCCAGTGATATCCTTCACTCCCTGTCTGCATGGAAGCATTTGGGCATTAAAACCTTTCAGGCGGAGGATGAAATCGCCGGTGTCGCTTCTGCTATTGGCGCCGCTTTCACAGGTAACCTAGGCGTAACGGCAACTTCCGGCCCTGGTATCGCCTTAAAAGGTGAAGCGCTTGGATTAGCCGTAATTGCTGAATTGCCTTTAGTGATTGTCAATGTTCAACGCGGTGGCCCCAGTACCGGTTTGCCAACAAAGACAGAACAGTCTGATTTACTCCAGGCCATGTATGGCCGCAACGGAGAAGCACCCATGCCGGTCGTTGCCTCAGCCACACCGGGGGATTGTTTCTACGTCGCTTATGAAGCATGCCGTATCGCCGTGAAATACATGACACCCGTCATGTTGTTGACCGATGGTTATCTAGCTAACGGTTCTGAGCCGTGGCAGGTACCCCAATTGGATGATTTAAATCCATTTGATGTGACATTCGCTAATAAAGATCAAATCGTTGACGGACAGTTTATGCCTTACTTAAGGCAAAAGGAAACCTTGGCCCGGCCCTGGGCGATTCCTGGGATTGAAGGACTTGAACATCGCATTGGCGGGATTGAAAAAGAAGATGTGACGGGTAATGTGAGCTATGATCCTGAAAACCATCACCACATGGTTGAAGCACGTGCCAGGAAAGTGGAAATGATTGCCAATGAATTTGGTCCGACAGAAGTATTTGGCGATGCCAGCGGAGATTTGCTCATCCTCAGCTGGGGCGGCACAAAAGGGGCATGTCGTTCCGCCGCAGAAGATTTACAGGCTGCTGGCCAAAAAGTAAGTCATGTTCATTTGCGTTGGGTGAACCCACTTCCAAATGATTTAGGTGAAATCCTGATCAAATATAAAAACGTTCTGATACCTGAGATCAACTATGGTCAATTGATCAAAATGATCCGTGCGGAATACCTGGTGGATGCGAAAGGCTTAAACCTCGTCCGCGGGAAACCAATCAGTACTTCAGACATTCAACAAGCAGCTAAAGATTTAATAGGATAAAGCCATGTCAGAACAAGCAGTAAAAACATATACGCGGGCAGATTTTTCCTCTGATCAATCAGTGCGTTGGTGCCCCGGATGTGGCGATTATGCCATCCTGGCCCAAACACAAAAAGTATTTCCGGATTTGGGTGTCGATAAAGAAAACTTTGTCTTCATCTCAGGGATTGGTTGCTCCAGCCGGTTTCCATATTATATGAATACCTATGGGTTTCATACGATCCATGGTCGCGCTCCGGCCATTGCTTCCGGTGTAAAATTATCGAATCCGGACCTTTCCGTTTGGGTGGTCACCGGAGATGGTGACGCCTTGTCCATTGGAGGGAACCATACCATACACCTCTTGCGCAGGAATTTGGATATCAATGTGATGCTGTTCAATAATCGGATTTACGGTTTAACCAAAGGACAGTATTCACCCACATCTGAAGTAGGAAAGATTACCAAATCCACACCATTTGGGTCTCTCGATCGTCCCTTTAACCCCCTGACTTTAGCGATGGGTGCCGATTCAACATTTGTGGCCCGCACCATTGATAAAGAGACCAAGCACATGCAGGCAATGATCAGGCGTGCCCATGGCCATAAAGGAACATCCTTCTTGGAAATTTACCAAAACTGCAACATCTTCAACGATGGCGCCTATGCGCCGTTGACGAATAAGGAAACGAAATTGGATTCCGTCCTGTGGCTTGAAAATGGCCAGCCCATGGTTTTCGGTAAGGAAAAGGACCAAGGAATTCGCCTGGATGGGAATACACCCCTTGTTGTGGAACTGGGTGACAAGTGGAGCATTGATGACGTTTTGGTCCATGATGAGTCCGATTATGTGATTGCATCTCTGCTTTCAAACCTCACCTACCAATCTGATTTCCCCGATCCAATTGGTGTCTTGTATGCGATTGATTCTGCAACCTATGAAGACTTGATGGTAGAACAGATCAATCATGCCATTGAAAAAAAGGGTGCAGGCTCCGTTCAGGATATCCTGAATGCCGGTGATACTTGGGTAGTTAAATAAAATAACCAGACTGATATATTGGGATTCCGTAAAGAAAAAGACAGCATGGGCGTTCTAAATGTTCCGGAGGACCGTTACTACGGTGCCCAGACCCAGCGCTCCCTGAACAATTTTAAAATTGGGGGCGAACGGTTCCAGCGTGAACTGATCCGTGCTTACGGTATCTTGAAAAAAGCCGCCGCTTCAGTGAATGAAAGCGCCGGCAAACTGGACTCTAAACCGGCATCCGCTATTCGTGACGCTGCTGATGAAGTAATCGAAGGCAAATTGGATGATCACTTTCCATTAGTAGTTTGGCAGACAGGCTCCGGCACCCAGTCCAACATGAATTTTAATGAAGTGATTGCCAACCGTGCCATCGAAATGTTGGGCGGCGAGCTGGGTAGTAAAGACCCGGTTCATCCTAATGACCATGTAAACATGGGTCAGTCCACCAACGATACTTTTCCGACGGCAATCAATATTGCCGCTGTGGAAGCGTCGGTCAATCAGTTACTTCCCGAACTGACAAAACTGAAAGACAGCCTTCAAAAAAAGGCCGATAAATTTGATTCAATCGTTAAGCTGGGACGCACCCATCTTCAGGATGCCACACCCTTAAGTTTGGGACAGGAATTTTCCGGTTATGCATCCGCATTGAGTCATGGAATCTCCCGGGTCGAAAAAGCCCTGGATCATTGTTATGAATTGGCCATGGGGGGGACTGCTGTCGGCACCGGTATTAATTCATTTGAAGGATTCGCTGAACAGGTTGCTGAAGAAATTTCAAATCTGTCGGGCCTTCCTTTCAAAACAGCGGAAAATAAATTTGAAGCCTTGGGCGGTCAAGATAGCATTGTAGAATTATCCGGCGCTTTAAAAACAGTCGCTGGGTCACTCTTCAAAATTGCCAATGATATACGCTGGCTTGCCAGTGGTCCAAGGTCGGGAATTGGTGAAATCCTGATTCCGGCCAATGAACCGGGCTCATCCATCATGCCGGGGAAAGTGAATCCCACCCAGTGCGAGGCCCTTACCATGGTATGCACGCAAGTGATGGGAAATGATTTAACGATAACCGTGGCCGGCGCCAGCGGTAATTTTGAACTCAATGTGTACCGGCCGGTGATTGCGTTTAATATTATTCAATCGATTCGATTACTGACGGATGCCTGTGATTCTTTCCGTGTTCATTGTGTGGAAGGTATTGAAGCCAATGAGGCCAGAATTCATTCAAATCTGTATAATTCACTCATGTTGGTGACAGCGCTCAATCCACACATCGGTTATGACAAAGCAGCGGAAGTGGCGAAAAAAGCATATAAGGATAAATCATCCCTACGGGAAGCCATTATCGCCTTGGGTTATATGAGCGGAGAAGACTTTGACCGGCTGGTGCAGCCGGAGCAAATGATCCGCCCCTCAAAATTAAAATCCTGATCACTCCGGAACCGTAACCGGTTCGCTGAGTTAACTTTATCAAATTCCTGCCTGATCAGCTAGGGGCAAGGACTTAAATTTCAGAATGCCAATCAAACTTTCCATCATAGACTGGACCCGCTATATCAAGCGTGCCACCATCCTGGCCCTAATGGGAATGATTGTGATATTTGCTTATGTTTTTTACCTGGCCCAGGACCTACCCTCTCTGGATCAACTGGAAAATTACGATCCGGATTTGGTGACGCGTATCTATTCCGCCGATGGAGAAATCCTGGATGAATTGTACCTGGAAAAACGCATTTTCATCAGTATTGATGACATCCCCAACAATTTAAAGAATGCCCTTATTGCCTCGGAAGACCGGCGCTTTTATGATCATTGGGGTATATCCATGCGGGACCTGTTCCGGGCAGTGGTGATCAATATTATCAGCCTCAGCTATGAGCAGGGATTCAGTTCACTCACCCAGCAGGTGGCGCGGACACTCTATGATACGATTGGCTTTAAGAAAACGATCGTCCGCAAAATTAAAGAAATCATTACCGCCATCCAGATTGAGCGGACTTACACCAAAGATGAGATTCTGGAAATGTATCTCAATAATGTGCACTTCGGTCATGGAACTTATGGCGTGCAGGCTGCGGCTAAACGATATTTCGGCAAAAGTGCTTCATTATTAACATTGGGTGAATCGGCTATGCTGGTAGGAATCCTACCGGCGCCGGCGCGCTATTCTCCGGTGCGACATCCGGAGCGGGCCCAATATAAACGGAATGTGGTTTTGCGGGTTATGCGGAATCAAAATTTCATTACCAAGGAAATCTATTCCGAAGCGCGGGCGATTGAATCTGAAAATATTATCGAAACGCAAGCCAAGGGTAAAGCGCCCTATTTTACCGAATATGTCCGTCGTATCATGGAAAAGGAAGACAGCCACTTGGGGGTGAATATTTACCGCGACGGCCTCAAGATTCACACCACCCTGGATTCCCGTCTCCAAACCATTGCCGAAGACGCCCTCATGAAATCCATCAGGCGCAACCAAGATAAATTGAACCAGCGCCTCTTTCGCGATGAAGAGGAATTTTCTCAATTGGCTTACCTCGGCATTTTCCCGGAAGATACAGTCAAAATGATGATGGAAGGCGATACGTTGTTGTATGAGGACCTCCGGAATAAGCTCCTCGTCCAGGGATCATTCGTTGCTCTCGATCCAACCACCGGCGCCATTCTTGCCATGGTAGGCGGCCGTCCGGATTATCATGATCAATATAATCGTGCTGTCCAGGCAAAGCGGCAGCCCGGATCAGTCTTCAAACCATTTGTGTATACCACCGCCATTGATAATGGCTATCCTGTCACAAAGCAGCTTTTGAATCAACCGTTGGTCTTGCGGGTCCTAAACGCGGAGGGGGAATGGGAAAAGTGGATGCCGAGAAACTATGACGGCACAACCAGTGGATTAACCTCCCTGCGTGAGGGTATTAAGAAATCCGTCAACCTGGTGGCTGTACGTGTGGTGAAAGAATTGGTTCCGGCATTGGAGGTGAAAGCTACCGCCGAGCGGATGGGCATCACCACCGACATCCGCGCCGTGGATGCCATTGCCCTTGGAACATCAGAAGTTTATTTATTGGACGTAGTGAATGCCTATTCCGCTTTTACCAATAAAGGGGTCCTCAATCAACCCTTTCCCATCACCCGCGTTGAAGACCGGTATGGCAATGTCATTAAGGAATATCACCCCATTCGGGAGGAAGTTCTCAGAGAAGAGTCGGCCTATATCATGACCAATATGCTGCAGACGGTGATGGATGCCGGTACAGGCGGCAGTGCCCGTTGGCGCTATAATTTTTATCATCCTGCGGCGGGCAAAACGGGCACGACCCAAAACTGGACCGATGCCTGGTTTGTGGGATTTTCACGTCATTTGGCCGCAGGTGTATGGGTGGGTGTGGATGATCCGCGGGTCAGTTTAGGTGAGAGCCAGGATGGCTCTCGTGCCGCCCTGCCGGCTTGGGCACAGTTTATGAAATCGGCCCATGATACACTGGGACTTAAACGGGTGGATTTTGAACGTCCCGAAGGTGTAGTAGATGTTGATGTCTGTTCCACAACCAAAGATAAACCAACCAATCTATGTCCACTTGAGACTGAAATTTTTATTCGCGGGACGGAACCGTCTCAAGTGTGCAAAGTCCACCGCCGGAATTAGGCCGCGTCTAAAATCTCCTGCGCTTCCCGGCGGACGAGATAAGCCGGATCAAGGTTTCGGTCTTCGTCAAGTCCCATAACTTGTTTGACTTTTGATACAATTTCGTTTTTCTGAATATCATTGACAAAGCCGTAACGGATCAATTTTCCCAGACTGCGAAATGCTTTGGAGCGAATCACATCGTTCCCGTGGGAGAGTTTACTGATCAAGGCATCGAAAATGGATTCCCGCATGTTACTATCCACATCATTTGGATTAATGCTTTCACAGATTTTTCCCAAGGCACGGACCGCTGTATCTTCGCATTCCTTCTGGGGGCTGTTTACTTTTTCAAGAACCAGCGGCAGAGCCTTGACAATTTTAGAGGATTTGATTTTTCCCAAGGCATAAAGGGCAAAGGCCATTTCTGCTGACCCGCCTTTTGATGCGACAACCTTTATTAATGGTTCAATGGCCGTCTCATCCATGAGGCCGCAAGCCCGGGCAAAATTCAATTCAGCCTTAATATCTGAATCAACAATTTTCTCAAGAACCAAAGGAATAGCGGCAGCGCCCATTTTAGCAACTGTTTTTACTGCTTTCTCAATGGCGGTTCTTAAGTCCGGGCGGTCAAAGGGGTCGATGTAAAAGAGGGATGTAACCGCATCAAACATGATGGGAAAATCCTCGCTCGATGAGCCCTGGATGACGACTGTTTCAATTTCATCGAGACCTTCCATTATAATTGACGAATTGGCTGAGGACAGCTTTTTGAAGGACATGTCCATGGAAACCTCCTATGCGCTAAAGAATAACGTGTGGCTACCTTTCTTCGGTCCAATTGCAACCGAATCTTGGAGATAATTTAGGGCAGAATTCAATTTATTTTCATTAGAATTGAAACAGCGGAAGATGGGATCACCTTCATTCACTTCATCACCGATTTTGGCCTGGAATTCAATCCCTGCGGTGGGATCGAGCATATCATTTTTATGCCGCCTGCCGCAGCCCAGTTCAACACCAGCCCAGCCAATATTGAGCGTATCCATGGATGTAATAAATCCTGAAGTTTCAGCCGGTACGATTAAATCAAACGGGGCTTGATTTATTTCATTTAATTCGGATGGGTCACCCCCCTGGGCCAGAACCATTTCCTCAAACTTTTGATATGCTTTCCCACTGTTTATCAGGTTTTCCTGGATTGACACAGCGGTGGTCTCCCCGCGCGTGATCCCGGCTTGGACTAATAATTTGCTGCCCAATTCAAATACCACATCCATCAGATCTTCGGGACCATTGCCGCTCAGGGCCTCAATGGATTCTTGGATTTCACACCACATGCCTGCGGTTCGGCCTAAGGGTTGATTCATATTGGAATAAATCACATCTGTTTTCACGCCGAAGGCTTCGCCCACTTTTTGCAGTGTTTCACCCAAGGGCACGGCTTGCTCTATGGTTTTCATGAAGGCGCCATTCCCTGTCTTAATATCCAGGACCAAGCCCTGGATCCCTTCGGCAATCTTCTTGCTCATGATGGATCCGCAGATCAGGGGTATGGAATCAATGGTTCCCGTCACATCCCGGAGAGCATACATCTTGCGGTCAGCAGGACAGATATTTTCTGTCTGACTCATGATGCAGAGACCATGGGTTTCCACATTCATTTTAAATTGGTCAATAGACAGATTTGTTTGAAAGCCGGGAATTGTTTCCAATTTATCTATGGTGCCGCCCGTGTGGCCGAGACTGCGCCCCGCCAGCATGGGGATGGCCAATCCTGCCGCCGCCATGATTGGCGCCAAAATAATGGATACTTTATCCCCCACACCACCGGTGGAATGTTTATCAGCGATATAGGCATCCAGACCGGTGAATTGAATTTGCTCCCCGGAATTCAGCATCGATTCGGTAAATGTAAAAATTTCCTCATCCGTCATCCCGTTGGCATGTACGGCCTTGAGAAATGGCGTCATTTCATCATCATTGACCTGACCATGGACATAGGCAGTAATAAAAGCCTCGAGTTCAACCCTAGGGATGGGCTCGCCGTTCGTTTTAAGTTGAACCAGTTTTTGTGGATTCATCTTTAACCTTTTTAAAGCGTTTCAAGAGATTGAATTCAAACCGCAGAGGTGGTTGCTCCCGGACGGTATGAAGTATCAGATAGGTTGCGATGACGAATAGGATCACATTGGGAGACCAGATACCTACAACTGGAGAAAGGATCGTGCGGTCGGCCAAATCTTCACCGCCAATCATAAAGATATAATACACCAGGAAAAAGCCGAAGGAGAGGCTGGTGGCAATTGTAAAACCGCCTTTCCTGAACAGAACACCCAATGATGCGCCGGTCATGATAAATAGAATGCAGGCAACGGGCAGGGAGAATTTTTTATGCAGCTCCACCTCATATTTATTGTTGGACTTATTATAACTGCGGAGCAGATTATATTCATTGCGCAGCTGCCGTTCGGCAATGCTGATATCCTTTTCTTTACGATAAATTTCGTCAGCACTGTTGTTGCTATCATTGGTATAAGAATCCTTATACTCGGTCAATAATGCTCGAGCCGATTCATAATTTGGCGGTACGATACTGTCCATTTCTGTTCGCAAAAAAGCCCGGCCAACACGGCCTTTTACAATGTTCATCCGATTATGAATATCTTTGCGCCTATCGAGGATCATTTGAATTGTCATTTCCCGGTCGGAGCGGCTGGTGGTATCCCGGCGGTTTAGGAAAAGATCATCCGCAGGTATAGTGATGATGTGCTTATTAAACTCAATGCGGCGGTAATTACCATAATCCTTCAAATCCAGTTCATGGATCTCACCATCGAATAAAGTGAGCAGGATGGCATCGTCGATGGTGGAAAGTTCACCCGTCTTTGAATGGATACTGGTTTGGGTTTCACCGATCCCTTTACTGAAAATGCGCACATCTTTAAGGGTGTCCCCTTCTTTGTCCCGAATGATCATACTGTAATCGGGCAAATCATCCATGAAATAGCCCGGTTCAATATTAAGGTCAGGACGTTTGCGGTAAATATCCCCGGAGAGCATGCGGGCCTTGAAATTCATCTCCGGCATGATGAAGGCATTGAACAGGATCAATACCGTGGCAATTACAAATCCCAATAAAAGGGCAGGGCGGACGATGGTGAGAAAACTGATACCCGAAGCGCGCATTGCGGTAATTTCGTTATCCTCTGAAAATTGACCGAAGGCCATGAGGGCAGCGATCAGTACGGCCATTGGAACAGCCAAAGCGGTAATCCATCCCAGATTGAGAAAGAGGTATTCAAAAATTGTCCCGAGATCTAATCCTTTCCCCAAAAAGCGGTCAATCGCCCTGAGCAGGAATTGCGTGAAAAGTACAAAAACAATGATCAGTAGCGAAAAGATAAAGGGCAGGGTTAACTGCTTGAGGATGTATCTAGTGAGCAGGCGCATGGGAAAAATTACAATAGTTCCATCCTAAAATTATCATGTTGAATGGAAAATGATGGCCCAAGTTCCTGCAAAATTCTTTTTCCTAAGTGGGTATAAAACCACTAATTTCCCCGGCTTCAATCGAAGTGTTTCGATTGAATTTGCATGGTGGGTGTAGCTCAGCTGGTTAGAGCACCTGGTTGTGGCCCAGGAGGCCGTGGGTTCAAGTCCCATCACTCACCCAAGACAAGGAATAAGTTCCAAGGAAGAAGGAATAAGTGACTTGGGTTTTTTCGGGGTGTAGCGACCGTCTACGTCTTCTTTCCAGAAGACTACGCCGGTCAGGCAGTCCGGTACAGTATTTACAATTCGGGGTGTAGCGTAGCCCGGTTAGCGCGCCTGCTTTGGGAGCAGGAGGTCGAAGGTTCGAATCCTTTCACCCCGACACAAAAAGCCTTCATGAATGTGAGGGCTTTTTTGGTTTTTATAGTTTAGTTCTGGCCAATCGATGGGTTTCCTGTTTTGCTTTGCCTGTCCGCCGTAGCATTGCGTAGGCGGGGAATCTCTCCACCCCGACGGAAAATGGTTCACATTAACGTGTGGGCCTTTTTTTATTTGGGATGAAATGGTGTAATTTTTGGTATGAAACGCACAGTAATCTTATTCTGTATCATCTTGCTATCCTGCATGGATATGAACGATAAATCCATAACCTATAAGGTAACATTTAATAATAAATCCTTGGAGCCGGTTACCATTTCTGACGACACGGATTCGGATGAGCCCTTATTCCCAACATATACAATTCCTCCGAATGAAACGGCTACGCTCCAGTATAATTGTGAGGACTGCTCGGTCTTTGCGTTCAAATATGAAGTAGAAGAGGGGAGTTATACTCTTTGCCTGTGCAATGACGGGTCCGATTTCCTTCCCAGCGGTGTTTTAGCGGATTTCACATTTGGCTATTGCCCCAGTTATGATTTTACCAATGACCAGGAAAGGGCTAAAGGAAAATGCTCCCGCTGTAAAACCCCTGACCCCTGCGGGGCCTTTGGCGGTTAGGACCTACTGTTTTTATTTGCACCGGTTTTTTGCCCTGATCCTTTTGAGGCCCTTTTAATCATATTTAATTTCTCTCCTGTTGTCATGCCGGAATGGACGGAGTCCATATCCGGTATCCATAAATAGTTACAATTTGATTAATTTTCTATATGGGCGGTTTTACTTATTACGTATATATCATGGCAAATAAAAAGAACGGTACGCCTTATACCGGTGTGACCAACAATCTATTTCAGCGTGTTTTCGAACATAAACAAGATCGTGGGAGTGTTTTTATCCGAAAATATGGCATCCATAAACTCATGTATTATGAGGAAACGGATGATGTGGGGGCAGCTATCCAAAGGGAGAAACAAATTAAAAAATGGCGTCGGGCATGGAAAATTTCCCTTATTGAAGAAATTAATCCTGAATGGAATGATTTAGCAAAGGAGTGGTTTGAATGAAAAGCCATACTTGTGGGCAGAATACATTTTATTTAAGTGTCGATTAATCAATGGTTAGTTTGGATACCGGGTAGCCCCCGGCTCCCGGTATGACAATTCTTTTATCTATTTCGCCTCTCGAGTTTGTCAATAAATCCTACGTTGGCGACAAGGATAGGTTACATCAGAAGCTATTGTTTCTGCTCCTCTTTGTGGTGTTTATCGATCTCTTTTTGCAGTCGAAAAATCGCATGGGCGATCTCGGATTTGGACCCGGGTTTTTCCACCCCGATTAAGGTTAGCCCGTTGTCGCCATATTCAATATCCGTATTCCCTTCGCCTAAGTGGACCCATTTATAATCAAAGTCGGGATAATGCTTTCGCATCCGCTCCACGAACTGCTTCATTTTTTCTTCCGGCGGCAGTTTTGCATAGGCATCTCTTTTGGCCTTGTCTTCCGCTTTCTTGTTCGGGTTTTCCAAGTATTGCAGGACGTATTTCGCCAGCCGTTCTCTTAAGGCATCATCCTTGACCCCATCCACACGGATGTAATTTTGACCAAAGGCCACATCGGCATTGTCACCCTTCCGCGGGACGATTGTCACTTTGAAGTCGGGATTTCCGTGGGTGATCTCTTGCATGGCCCCTTCAGGCAGGAGGGCAGGGAGGTCCACCGGCTGACCCTGCTGGGCGGTAAGGGGTAAGATGAGGACGCAAAGTAAGGTGAGGAAGAATTTGGTATGTGGCGGATTTGTTATTGAGCGCATAAGACCTCCTGTTTTTACCGCTGGATAAGGTAAACCTACTGGTTCCGGACAACACAGTTCAAATATTAAATTTTCTCCAATGGATTGTTTCATGTCTAAATTGCCGTTATGAAACGAAGCCTCATTCTGCTTGCAGCATACTTTATGGCTTGCGCGTTGCCCCTTCCGGAAGTGGAGATCATCCACGAAACGGAAAAATTACTTCTCAATAAATGGCTGCCCTATCAATATGTGATTGATGAAAAAGCCTTCCCCGTAGAACTGACACGGGGTGAGGACTATATAGAATTCAAACCGAACCATCAAAAACATGAGCGGTTCCATGGCGAGGATGTGAAAGGGAACTGGGAGTATTTGCCCCACGGGAATTTCATCATGCTCTATGGCCCAAAGAAAAAGATCTATGTGCCGGCACGG
Organism: uncultured bacterium; assembly: GCA_964343505.1. Taxonomy (GTDB): domain Bacteria; phylum Fidelibacterota; class Marinisomatia; order Marinisomatales; family TCS55; genus TCS55. The sequence continues at coordinate 20,760 of CAYFJU010000025.1, read as the reverse complement.
ATTTTGAGTATTTCAGATGAATGGCTGAAAATTGAAACATTTGATGTGCGGTCGGGGAAGATGGTCATCACTATTTATAAAGCGAAGAAATAGAATGAATAACTACATTGTCATTCTGATCCTCGATTCATCGAGGAGAAGAATCTCAAGTAAATGAATTCCTTAATATTAAAGCTTGAGATCCTTCCCCTTCGTTACTCTCAGGGTTCAGGATGACAATTAAATATGGATAACCTAAAATGAAAAAAATATTCTCCTTCATCTTATGCTCAATCCTCACCGCCCAATCGGGGACGGAAGTCTATCTCTTCGATCTTCTATCCATCGACGATAAATATGCCATCGCGAATCCGGTGAATATTTCGAACAATCCCGGTTATGACAATCAACCATCATTCATGAAGAACGGACGGCAAGTACTCTTTGCCGCCAACCGAAATGGACAGACAGACATTGTGAGTTATAACATCCGGACAAAGAAAAAGACTTGGCTCACAGACACAGAAGGGGGCGAATACTCTCCCCTCCAAATCGGTACAAGCACAGCATTCTCTGCCATTCGATTAGACCCGGACGGCTATCAGCGTCTCTACAAATACAGTATGTATTCCGGGAAGGGAAAAGAATTAGTGAAAGACCTAAAGATCGGCTACCACGGCTGGGTTGGCAGGGGCCAACTTGTATCCTTTGTATTAGGCAATCCACCTACATTACAGCACTCCAATGTCAGAACAGGTGAAAATAAAATCATGGACGATACTATTGGTCGGTCCATCCACAAGTTGCCCAATTCCGGGCGGGTGGCTTATATCAGTAAAAAGAAAACGCCCTGGTCCATCAACACCATTGATCCCAAAAAGGGAGATATTCAAACCCTGATCCACACCTTGGATGGTTCGGAGGATTTTGCCGTGACCCATTCCGGAGTCCTCATCATGGGGCAGGGGAGTAAACTTTATAATTATGATCCCTATAATCATACCGATTGGGTTCAGATTGCTGACCTGTCCGATTATGGGTTGGATGGTATCACGCGGTTGGCTATCAGTCCTAAGGCAGATAAGGTTGCCATTGTGGTGAATGAAAAATGAGATTCAAATTTTCATGGCCTTCCTTTTTTCTCGGCATTGGATTTACAGCATTAGTGATCCAGGCTATTGATTGGTTGAAGCAGTATGAATAGGGATATGTAATTGATACGCCCCCATTTCTAATCAATCCTTTAGGGGAGCTTTTTGAATGTAATAGTGACACCCGCATTACTAATATTGTGTAATTTTCTGTATGAGTCGTCGCTGGGTGATAATTAGTCTGATCTTCGCCGTTTCATTTTCACAAAATACCGGTTTTTTATTAACACCTGAAAAAGACCTTGGCCTCGAAAAAACGACCCTTCAAGTTCCCGAAAAATTCAAAGGGTTAATTAACCCGAATTTAAATGTAAACCTCCCGAAGGGTTTCACGGCCAAAGTTTTTCATGTCGGCGGCTTATCAAAGCCCCGTTTTTTTGCCTGGTCCCCGGATAGTGTCCTCCATGTGGCAAACTTAAACAGCGGAAAAATAATCGCCCTCCCCGATTTAGATAAGGATGGCGTTGCAGATACAGCAATCACCGTGGCCGGGGATTTAAGAAATCCCCATGACTTAGAATTCTACAATGGTCATCTTTATGTTGCGGAAGGACACCAGATCACAAAGCTCATAGATACTGATAAAGATGCCAAATATGAAAACCGTCAAGTCATCATAGATAATATTCCTACTGGAGGACATTACACGCGTACGATTGTGTTTGATCCCCCAAACAAAAAGATGTTTTTATCCATAGGCTCTTCCTGTAATGTTTGCCGCGAGGATAACCGTGCGATCATCGAACAGTATAATGACGATGGTACGGGCAGGAGAACTTTCGCTACAGGGGTGCGAAATGCCGTTGGAATGACTTTACATCCTTCCACGGGAAAACTGTGGGCCACCAATAACGGCAGTGACTGGCAGGGAAATAACATACCCCCGGAGTGGATTGATATCATAAGGGATGACGGGTTTTATGGGCATCCCTTTGCGTATGCCAATCAAGTTTACTTTGATTTTAATGCCCATAGCGACTATACGGCATTATTACCCATAACGCGTGAAGATAGCGCTCGCGTGAAAACAATGGTTAAACCGGCTGCCCTTGTAAAAGCACACTCCGCCCCTATGGCGATTAAATTTGCAAATAACTCCTTTCTGCCCCTATTTCAACAGGGTGCTTTTGTGGCTTATCGCGGATCCTGGAATCGCTGGCCGGCAACAGGTTACAAGGTGGTTTATTTGGATTTCACCGATGAGAAAGATACAACCGCAAATTTTGTTGCTGATTTTTTATCCGGTTTCTTAACGGACTCAATCAGCAGCCCTCCTCAAAGATGGGCCCGTCCGGTGGGGTTGGAAACCGATAACCGCGGTAATCTGTATGTGGGGTCGGATGCGATTAATGAATTTATCATGATTGTTGTCCCGCCCGATTACACAGTCGGTATAAAAGATGAACCCAGCACTTTAAATATGCCTTTTAATATTGAACAGAATTATCCGAATCCATTCAACCCGAACACAACGATAAGGTTTGTCCTGCCGGCGGTCGGTGATGTAACACTAACGATCTACAATATACAGGGGCAGAAAGTCAGGACCTTTCATTTACCGAATACATCAGCAGGATACCATTCAGTTACCTGGGATGCGACCAATGATTTGGATGAGCAAGTAAGTGCCGGGGTGTATCTATATCAACTGCAGTCCCGCCTACATTACAATTCGCATACGCTCAATACAGGAAATTCGGATGGGCAGGCCAGGGGTTTTGTTATAACAAGGAAAATGGTTTTGCTGAGGTAAGAAAGATTTATCGAGCGCAGCGTAGCAAAAATGAATGTTCTTATTGAAGAAGGATCAATGTAATACTAACGACGGGGGAGTTTCCTCACGGGGCTTTTTTATTTTTATTCCCTCCGTTGTAAATTGAAGTACAAGGAGGAAACCATGAAACAACAACACCTATTTTTTATTACACTTATTTTTTTCACTAGCTGTCAATCATCTCAAAAGGTTGAATATCTTCAATCTGAGGCCCACGCAAAACAGGGACTCCCCTTTTCAGAAGCTGTCAGAGTTGGAGACATGCTTTATCTTTCTGGGCAAGTGGGAAATAATCCGGGCGAAATGAATGTCGTCCCCGGAGGCATCGGCCCTGAAACACGACAGACCATGGAAAATATTAAGTCTGTTCTGGAACGGTATGGTTCATCTCTGGAAAATGTAGTGAAATGCTTGTGCATGCTGGAAGATATCAAGGACTGGGCCGAAATGAGCGCTGAGTATGTTAAATTTTTCCCTAACCATAAGCCGGCTCGTTCCGCTTTTGCCGGGAGTGGTTTAGCCCTGGGCGCCAAGGTTGAAATCGAATGTATGGCCACGATTGATTAGTGAAGAAAAAGCATACATTTATTGGACCCCTCCCACCTTCGTGTCTACGGCGGATAAACTTTCCTGCCAGATGGCAGGAATTCTACTCTATGACCCTCCGAAGGCGGACAGGCAAGGGTGAAAGTTAAAAGGATCGGTCTCCAAAACCTTTCTTTTCCCCTGTAACAGGGGAAACACAAAGCCTGCCGGCCGAAGCAACGGCACAGGCAGGGGGTCATTAAAATTGAAGATCAATTATCAGGAATATTAAAAACCAAATAATTGCTAGGAGAAAATTATGAATGAAACTATGACACGCCGTGATTGGTTGAACACGGGTGCAACCATTCTGGGCGGATCCATTTTGGGATCCATGGCAGGAGTCAATCCATTGAATGCTGCACCCACCACCAATGGACCGGTTCGGATGATGTATAATGAAAATCCATATGGCCCTTCCCAAATCGCCAGGAGGGCCATGCGCAAGGCTTTTGCCGAATCGAATTTATATTCCATGGATGAAGCTCAAATTGAATTCAAAAACCTGATAGCCAAGTTGAATGGCGTTACGCCTGATCATATCGCCTTGGGATTTGGTTCATCGGAGATACTGAAGAAGGCCGCCCTCATGAATGGCATTGAGGGGGGAGACCTGGTTTCCCCATCTTTGACCTTTGAGACCATTAACCGCTATGCCGCCACAATGAAATCGCGTATCAAACGGGTGCCCATGGATGAGAATATCGGGATCAACCTGGACCGGATGGCCTCCGCCGTAGATCAAAACACGAAACTGGTTTACCTTTGCAACCCCAACAACCCAACAGGACGACTCATGGATACAAGTGAACTGGAATCGTTCTGCGAAACTGTTTCAGAAAAAGCATTGGTCTTTGTGGATGAAGCCTACCACGAGTACGTAATGAACCCGGATTATCGCTCCATAATTGGATTGGTCAAAAAAGGGAAAAATGTCATCGTCTCCCGCACCGCTTCAAAAGTGCACGGACTGGCGGGACTGCGGGTGGGTTTTGCGATTACCATGCCTGAACTGGCGAAAAGGTTAAACGCTTATCTCACAAATTTGCAAAATATTGTCGGACTCAGGGGGGCCATTGCCAGTTACAAGGATCAGCGTTTTCAAAATTACAGCATTGAAATGAACAACCGTGCCAAAAAGATCGTGACGGATTTTTTCGATGAAAATGGAATCCGGTATTTGGACTCACAAACCAATTTCATTTTCTTCAAAACGGGGATGGAGATTACGAAATTCCAGCCGGCCATTGCAAAACAGGGCGTTTTGGTGGGGCGGCCTTTTCCACCTTATACGGACTGGTGCCGACTCAGTATGGCCAAGCCGGAAGAGATGGAACGATTTATAGATGGATTTAAGGGTGTGATGCGGTGAAGCAATTTTCAGTAAGAAATATAAAAAATGTCTGAATCTCTGCACGTACACACCAGCCACATACGCATCTATAAAGATGAAGGGCCAGTCCGCCGTGCCTATATTGAAGGTTTTGAAGAACCGGCCATTTTCGGGGTCCATTCCAACATTAAGGACTTTTACGGTGTGGAACCGGAGGTCGAGTATCCGGCGACACTGGATTATATCGTTGCCAGCGCCGGCGGATGACTGACGGGCACCTTCGGGCGCGCACTGGAAGTGCGTGGAATACCAAGTGCTCCTGACCGACTTTGGGCCGATGTGGAGGGCGATATTGATGCGGTAGACGGTGTCTTAAGAATTATCAAAATAAGGGTGAACTATCATTTAAAATACAACGATGAGCAACTGGAAAAAGTGGAACGTGCGTTTCAACATCATCCGGAAAAATGCCCCGCCTATATGACTTTAAAAGATGCGGTTGGGTTTGATTTAACTTTTACAAAATCAAAATAATTCAGCTTATATTAATAAGTTCACTCCAGAAAGGGGTTAAAACCCCAACTTTATCGTTTTTACTCAAGACCCCGCCATAAATGGCGGGGTAATCAAATTCCCCTATCATTATGATATTTAGATACTTACCCCATCCTTTAGGATGGGGGCTAAACATTCTGAAAAATCGGGGATTTATCCCAAAATGACCTTTTCAGAGCGGACTCATTAATTTAAAATCCTTGAAACATAGGGCCACCAGACTTACCTTGATTCAGAGAAAATGGAGGATTCATTATGCCTTCAAGAGTAGCGCCTGTTAAGGAAGAACAATCCACTGATCCTGACCTGAAGCAACTTTTAGTTGATGGCAGGGAAGGATGGTGGGAAGACGCCGAAATGTTCGGCGTAATTGGGCGCGTTCCGGAGCTCTTAAAGAGCATCGTCCCGGTTTTTGTCAGCTTTTTCGGAGGCGGACGCGTAGACGCTCATATTTTTGAGCTGATGCGGTTAAAAACCGGCCAAATAAACGACTGCACTTACTGAAGCACCGTTCGTACCGCCGCCGTGAGCGGCGCCGTCGAACCCAAAGAAGATGCCGTCTTCAGCGGGCATTACGGTTCCCTATCCCCAAAAGAAGCCATAGCTGTTGAACTCGCCGAACGTATTGGCGGAGATCCCCATTCAGTGACTGACGACTTTTGGACTGAGTTGAAAAAACACTACTCAGAGGAGGAAATCGTAGAACTAGTGTTTGCTTGTTCCATCTTTAACTGGGGGAACAAGTTCAACATTACCATGCGGTTGGATTCCGATGAACAGAGTGCCTATCCGACTAATATGCAGTACAAAAACGTGGATACATTCTGGCGGAAAGCATCCTAAACATTCTTCCTTAACGGCAAGATAGAAAAAGCCCCCCAGTTTATCTATCGCCTGCTTGCCGTAGGCAGGTAGTGATACGCAGATAGCCGGGGGGCTTTTTTGTATCTGGTGGATGTTGCGTATATTAGCCAATGAAATGGTGCTTCCTCATATAGCCCTTGTCTGAGCATAAACAGTATGACTACCAATACAAAACCATCCCTGGAAAACCTCGTTGAAAGCGGTGTCCTGGGTGTGGCATCCCTGCATCCCGGCGGTATGGCTACAACGATGGAGTTGGCAGAATTGTGCCAGGTCAGCCAAAACACCCGCCTGCTGGATGTGGCCTCCGGCACAGGGGAGAGCGCTTGCTTCCTGGTGGAAGAATATGGCTGCACAGCGGTGGGAATTGATGCTTCTGAAATCCTGGTTGCCCAAGCGAAGGAAAAAGCAGAAAAGCGGGGATTACAAATTGACTTCCGGGTAGGCGATGCCCATGATTTACCTTTCGCAATCAACGCCTTTGATGTTGTTATTTCCGAATGTACAACATGTGTCTTGGATAAGGAACGGGCCATTGGTGAAATGGGGCGGGTGGCCAAATCCGGCGGCTATGTGGGTATCCATGATATTTGCTGGCAGGAAGGTACACCGGAAAAAATGAAAACTAAATTGGCGGAAATTGAAGATGAATATCCGGAAACACTGGCAGAATGGGTTGCCCTTTTTCAGGGCGCCGGTCTCGTGGACTGCTATGGTGTTGACCGATCTGAGTTGATTTCCGCGTGGATAAAATTATCGAAAAAAGATCTGGGCTTGAAGGGCCAATTTCATATTGGTAAAACTGCTTTTAAAAAATGGGGAATGAAAGGCCTGATGACCATTTTGGCTTCCCAACAGATCTTTTCCAGCCGGCATACCGGTTATGGTATTATCATCGGCCGCAAACCGTAAACAATGCTGATACAATAGTGCAGATTATTATAACAAATTATGTTCTTCATCGGTGGTGATTCTCTATCTCGTTGATGTGATGAAATTAACCAAGGAACAAATGGTCAAAGTTGAAGCCATGCTTAAAGAAGATCTTTCAAACATATGAAAAACTTAATCGCCAAACTGAATGGTTTTACCCAAATCCTTCTAGGATTTTATTTAAACAATTTATTGTTTAATTCATCTTTAATTTAGTTATAAATTATACCTATTAGTATAATACCTAATTGTATAAAATAAACAGAGCAGTTTAAAATGAAAATCAGAATGAACCCATTTTACTACGGTGGTGTTGTGAAGGGCATCCATTTTTGCAACCGAGAGAATGAAATAAATGAGTTGCGAACAGACATAAACGCCGGCATGAATGTCCTTATTTATTCCCCGAGGCGTTTTGGCAAAACGTCATTAGTTTTAGAAACTGTCCGACAATTAAATTACAAATGTGTGTATTTTGATATGTTTGGTATCACAGATCAGGAAGAATTTATAAACGAGTATTTTAACGCAATTTCTACTTCCTTAAATAAACCCACCGAGACCGTGATTCAATTTTTTAAAAAAGCTCTGAAAATCCAACCTAATATCCAAGTGGAAATTGATTCAAATGGAACGCCATCCTATGGTTTGAATTTCAGTATAAAAGAAAATGCTAAGGTATTAAAAGAAGTCCTGGGAATGCCATTTGAAATCGCACGTCATGACAATGAAAAAGTGATTATCATTTTTGATGAATTTCAGGAAGTGTCCGATCTGGGCCTAGAACAAAAGATTCGCTCCGTCATCCAGCATCACCAGGATAATGTCTCCTATTTATTTCTCGGAAGTAAAAAAAGAATGATGGAAAAAATCTTTTTGGATAAATCAAAACCGTTTTATAAATCTGTAAAACGATTACCCATTCTTGGAATTTCTGCTGAAGACTGGTCTAAATACATAATGGGTGGATTCATCAAACATAGAAAGCAGATTAATAATGAAGCCATTAAAACTATTTTAGATATCTCTGCGGGATTTCCCTATTATACCCAACAAATTGCGTACGAATTGTTTAATATGACCCCAAAAACAGTTAATTCATCACTGGTTGATTCGGCTGTCAAATCCATACTTGAAAAAGAAGAAGACCTATTTCTCAGAGAGTGGGATGCTTTGAGTCTTAATCAAAAAAAAGCATTGAAATTGATTGCGAAAACCGGTGGTGAAAATATTTATACAAAGAAAACTATGGATGATTATGGGTTAAGTAATTCAACTTTGAAAAAAGCAATAGAAGGATTATTAACGAAAGATGTTATTGACAGACAAAATAAAACCTATTATTTAATAGATCCGTTATTTGCATATTACCTTTCTATTAAAGTTTAGAATGCAGACTCGTATTTTGACTTTTTTCCATGGACACTTACCTTTCAACACTAAAGAACCACACATTTGGATAATTATACCATAATGTATAATACCCTTTAGTATAAAACATTTTCCAATTGGCTTGTTTTGAAAATTAAAAGATGTGGTAAAAATTGATTTATTCTTGAATCAAGTAGACTGACTGAAAAAATACATCCGAATTCTTTCAGGGGCGTTTATGTTTCAAAACCATTTATTTTGTAACTTCTCATTCTATATATTTGACGAAGGAGGTTAACAATGTCAAAAATGATCAAGTTCGCAATGGCGATCGCTGTGTGCACTGCAACCCTGTTTGGTGGCGATGTCTGGACTAAAAATAAAAAGGCCATCGACCGATCCGTAGAAAAGCATCGAAAGGCCCTCATCAAAATCAGCGATGCCATTTGGGCCAACGCTGAACTGGCCCTGGAAGAACATAAATCATCCAAGATATTGGCGGATTACGCGGAAAAGAACGGCTTCAGCGTAGAGCGAAGCGTGGCGGGGATGCCCACCGCCTTTATTGCCACCTATGGTTCCGGCCATCCCCGGATCGGCATACTGGGTGAGTTTGATGCCAATGCCGGTATTTCCCAGAAAGCTCAATCCACCAAAGAAGCATTGATCGAAGGGGCCCCGGGCCATGGGTGCGGACATAATTTATTTGGTACAGGCAGTCTCGGCGCCGCCATCGCCATTAAAGAATTGATCCAAAAGAAAAAGATCAAAGGCACGATTGTATTCTACGGTACACCGGCGGAGGAAACCATTTTTGGTAAAGTCTGGTTCGCCCGGGCGGGCCTGTTCAACGACTTGGATGTATGTGTAGATTGGCATCCCGGTGATGACATGGAGGCCGCTACCCAAAGCAGCAAGGCCCTGATTGATTTTCGCGTGAAGTTTTCCGGTAAGGCCGCCCATGCCTCCGCCGATCCTTGGAATGGTTTCAGTGCCGTGGATGGGATGGAACTCTTTACCACCGGCATCAACTATTACCGGGAACATATCAAACCCACTGCCAGGATCCATTATCAAATTGAGAAAGCCGGTGATGTGGTAAATGTTGTTCCTGAAAAAGCCCAAATTTGGGTCCGCGTTCGTGAGAATGATCGGGAGAGTTTAAACGTAGTCTATGAGCGTGTGAAAAAAATGGCCGCCGCCGCGGCCCTAATGGCAGAAGTGGACCATGAAGTGGCATTGATCTCCGGTATATACGAAATTCTCCCGAACCGCCGGGGCGCAGCTGCCATTCAGGCTAACTTTGAAATGTTGGGCCCCATCAAATACACCGATAAAGAAATGGCTTATGCGAAAGCCATCCAAAAAGAAACGGGCAAGCCAGAGATCGGTATGGACGGGGCCATTCATCCATTGAAAGAAACCAAACCGGCCCAGGGCGGTTCCACCGATGTGGGTGATGTGAGTCAGATTGTCCCCGTGGTGCGTTTGTCCACACCGGCAGCGCCCAAGGATGCCCCTTGGCATTCATGGGCCGTTGTGGCTTGCACGGGGATGTCCATTGGCCATAAGGGAATGATCCAAGCCTCCAAAGCCTTGGGCATGACCATGGTGGACCTGTTCGAAGATCCACAACTGGTGAAAGAGGTAAAGGCAGAATTCAAAGAGCGGAAGGGTTCCAGCAAGTATGAAGCTATGATCCCCCCGGGCCCGCCGCCGGTCCCGCAGAAATAAATATAACACCCTGTCATTGCGAGCGGAGCGAAGCAATCTCATCAGCATGTGGGATTGCTTCGTCATCCCTTATTCTGCGGGATTCCTCGCAATGACAATAGTAATTTTTCACCATGAATTTCTCTGCCGTACAAATATTTTGGATCATCCTGATTGCCATCGCCCTGGTGAGCATTTTACGGATCATCCGCCAGAAAGGATGGAAGCTGAATAAATTCATTCGTATCGAAGATGTTGAAGATGAGGGGTAACCTGATCATTGGGTTGAGCGGACTGCTGTTCGCATCCTGCGTGTGGCTCGAAGATAAACTCAGCGGTGAGCCGCCTGAACTGGTTTTTCACATCCTGCCCAAACTTAACATGAATGCGAATGGATATTATCTGTTGCCCCTGAACAGTGCCGGTGATCGTAAAACGGTCCATACGGTTTATGGTTATGTGGGGCTCAGGGACTATGATACATTTGATTTCATTGATTCTGAAAACAAGGCCGTGAGTTGGACCTCAAATTTGTATTGGGTCAAAAATGATACTGTCGGCTATTACAGGAAGCGGAAGGTGTATGACCGAGTTTATACATACATGACTGCCGATACCGCTTTCACATACAGTGGGGATACGACTGCTTTCAAATCAACGGTGGGCTGCTGTTCGACATCGGATGAAAAGGGCATGGTCAGCACAACAATAACGGTGCTGTCTCAAATGGCCGGGGATACGCTTGTGCTGGAAGCAGGTACCCTGGATGAATATGACAATTGTCCTACCGATACATGCTATGTATCCGTACCTATTTTGATTTTTAAATAATGAATTAAGTCTATTAAAATAAATCCGCTCCAATTTTTTATTGGATTCTGGAGATATAAAGATATATATTTGATATCATAAAGATATCATATGGATAACGAATATCATGCCGGATCTTTTAGTCAGGAACATTTCACAGGAGATGCAGCGCCAGCTCAAGGCGCGTGCTCAATCCAACCACCGCAGTATGATAAAGGAAGTTCATGCCATCTTGGAAGAAGCCTTGGTCGGAAAGTCGGCGGCCCGTGAAATTCCTGAACCCTACGAAGGATCATTCGAACTTACGGATGATTGGATCGCAGCAGCGAAAAGGCCTGACCGTGCATGATTGTTGTGGATATCAATTTGATTGCCTATCTCTACATCAAGGGAGATGGGACACAATTAGCGCAGTCTGTCTATCGTAAGAACCCGAACTGGAGTCTGCCGTCCCTGTGGCGGCATGAATTTCTGAATATACTTTCCACCTTCGTCAAAGAAGGCGGAATGCCCCTTCCACATGCCGGGCGAATATGGGATCACGCGATAGACAGATTCCTGCACAGTGAACAGACGATTGATTATAAACGGACCTTAGTCCTTTCCAACCAATTCAAGATTAGCAGCCACGATGCCCAATACCTTGAACTGGCAGACCGATTAAACATTACTTTTGTTTCCGAGGATGCCAAATTGAAAAAAGTCATGCCCCATAGAGTTTCATCATCCAAGGAGTATTTAAATAAATGACACTTAAACAATGCATCCTCCGTGCTCTAAATAATCGTTGCCCCCGCTGCGGTGAAGGACGTTTGAAAGAAAACCATTTTCGTTTAAAAGAAAAATGTTTTGAATGTGAATTGAAAATTGTTGAAAACCCTGGTGACGGGTGGGCCTTTTTTGTATTGTTGGATAGGGCCCTTTTTATTTTCCCCATCGTGGCATTTTACTACTTCGGCCTTTCCCGTATCCCTGTACTTGCCGCCGTGGCTTTCGCTGTGCTGTTTTTGGTTTTGTTTATTTGGTTCACACCCCAACGGATGGGTGTGGCCCTGGCCATCGAATTTTGGATTCGTGAAGGAAGAAAAAATGGATAACTCTCCCACTACACTACGGCCCCTATTTCAACTCGATCCTGAAATTACTTTTCTGAACCATGGCTCCTTTGGTTCCTGCCCGGTTCCTGTATTTGAAGATTATCAAAATTGGCAACGCAAGGTGGAGAGACGTCCCATTCAATTCATGGACCGAACCGTTTATGAGCAGCTTGAAACCTCCCGCCTTCGCTTGGGGCAATACCTCAACTGCCACAAAGATGATCTCGTTTATATGCCCAACCCCACCCACGCCGTGGCCAATATTATTCACAACTTGAATTTGGCTCCCGGGGATGAGGTGCTTACTACCAATTTGGAATACGGCGCCTGCGACCGGGCCTGGATCTACGATGCAGAACAGCGGGGTTACGCTTATGTAAAAAGTGAAATTACTTTTCCGATTGAGGATAAAGATTCTTTTTGCCGTCAGTTTTGGTCCAAGGTTTCATCTCGGACGAAATTTGTATTCATCAGTCATATCACCAGTGGATCGGGACTGATCCTGCCCATCCCTGAGATTATGGCGGAAGCGAAAAAGCGCGGCATCGGCACCATCATTGACGGGGCCCATGCGCCTGCCCATATCGCGTTGGACATCGCCGGACTCAACCCGGACTACTATACCGGCGCCTGCCATAAATGGCTCTGTGCACCGAAGGGGTCTTCATTCCTTTATGTGAAGAAAGAAAGGCAGACAGGGATGCAGCCCCTGGTTATCAGTTGGGGGTGGGGTGAAGAATATGATGAATTTAAGTCCACCACAAAATTGGAGAGCCCCAGCCGGTTTGTGAATATTTTTCAATGGCAGGGCACACGGGACATGAGTGCTTTTCTTTCTGTTCCCGCCGCCATTGAATTCCAGGAAAAATATAATTGGGATGAAATCAGGGAGCGGTCCCGCGATCTCGTGCGCCATACCCGGGATCGGATCAATGATTTAACAGGGCTCGCTCCTATTTGTCCCGATGATTGGCTGGGGCAGATGGCCACAATCCTGTTCCCCATGAAAGACCCGAAGGCTTTTAAGCAGACTCTTTATGAAAAGTATAAGATTGAGATCCCCGTAATCACCGAACGGGGTGTGACTGCCATCAGGGTATCTTTCAACGGATATAATTCAGAAAATGATGTGGATCATTTGCTTTCCACATTGAAGAAGTTTTTATGAGGTACACCGACAAGTCGGGATCAATATGACACACACTTTTTTAAACACCAAAACTATTTGTCATTCTGAAGGAGTTTACGACCGAAGAATCTCAAGCGTTAGATTATTGGTTCACGTCTACTTGAGATCCTTCGCCTACGGCTCAGGATGACAAATGTTACTGTATTTAACTATATTACAATATGGAAAAACTCCACTATGTATACATGATGGCATCTGAATCAAAAGTGATCTATACGGGTATGACCAACAACCTTTACCATCGAGTATATCAACATAAAATGAAACTATTCGAAGGATTCTCTAAACGATACAATACTTATAAACTGGTTTGGTACGATGAAACAGATGACGTCGCCGCTGCTATTGAATTGGAAAAACGAATCAAAGGCTGGCTTCGGGAAAAGAAAGTGGCATTGATCGAAGAAACGAATCCCAATTGGATAGATTTAGCCGAAGAATGGTTTAAAGAGTAAAAGCAGTTTGTCCTTCTGATGACGATTGCTATAGCATGAGGAAGAAGCCCTGCCTACGTTTCACTACCTGCTTGCCGTTGGCATTCAGGCGGGCGGCGGATAAAAATCTCAAACATGAGTTTTTTGGTTGCCGTCTGCTTGAGATCCTTCGCCTACGGCTCAGGATGAAACACTCTTTTTTATTAACTAAAACTAACTGTCATTCTGAGGGAGCGTAGCGACTGAAGAATCTCAAGTGTATGTTGTAGAGCCATCATTTGCTTGATATACTTCACTGCGCTCAGTATGACAAATCTTTCAATTGCCCACTTTTATTCATCTTCCTCATAAAAACACCCTTTCCCCATCACCGCCAATGTTGGGGCCATGACCAAATTGATGAGGGAGAGCAATTGCCAGTGCCAATAATCACCGTAGGACACACCTAAGGTTGTGGTGAGAAAAATAGCCGTTGCATGCCAAGGGACGAGACTCTCAAACATGGTGCCGTAATCCTCAATTGAACGGGATAACACTTTCCGACTCACCCTTGATTCATCATAACGTTTTCCGAAAGCATCCCCGATAATAAAACTGGTGGCGGACTGGTTGGAGGTAATCCCGTTGGTGAAAGCTGTAGCAAATAATGATGAAATAATGAGGGAAGCCCGGGACTTGATAAACCGGAAACAGCGGTCCACGATGGTGGGCATGGCATCAATGAGATCAATGGTGCCGATAAAAATAAAAACCATAATAGAGAAAATTATTGCCTCATTTAATTCATACAGTCCGCCCCGAGTAAACAGTATTTTAATATTTTCCGGTACCCCACCCACCCAATAAGCCATAGAGGTGTCATATCCCTTGTGGATGGCCGTCATAATATCACTGAGGGAATAGGGTTGAAAGATGAGGGCCAATACCGCTGCTGACAGGGATGAGATTAGTAGGGTCGGGAGGGTGGCCATTTTTCGTATGGAACCGAAAAGAACAATGACCGGCGGAATAAGTAAAAACCCATTGAAATTGAACATGGAGGAGATGGCATTCAGCGTAGGGGCAATTTGATTGGTGTCAATTTCACTTCCCACCGGCGGATGAGTAAATCCCAAAATGAAATAGATTATGGAAGCAAGGAAGGCCGAAGGCATGGTAGTATACATCATGGAGCGGATATGATCATAGAGATTCACCTCGGTTGCCATGGCGGCGATGTTGGTGGTGTCCGATAAGGGCGAAAGTTTATCCCCGAAAAAAGCCCCTCCCACAATGGCTCCCGCCGTAATCCCCAGGTTGGCTTCGATCACCGCTGCCACACCGATGATGACAACACCGATGGTGCCGATGGATCCCCAGGATGTTCCCGTAAGAGTCGAAAAAATAATCGGTATCAAAAACGCCAGCAGGTAGATATAGGCGGGATTGATGAGGCGGATCCCGTAATAGATCAGCATGGGAATAGTACCGCTGATCATCCATGTGCCGATGATAATGCCAATGGCAAAGAGGATCAAGATCGCCGGGAATCCCCGGGAAAGTTTCTGAATAAAGGCGTGTTGGATATCAACCCATTTGAATCCTAGGATCATCAGTTCGGCAATGGCAAAGACAGCAGCTAGGAGAAAAACGATTTCGAGCGGAAAGGGGGGCAATCCATACAACTTGGGGCGAATCACCATACCGAATATGATCAGCACTCCCAGGAAAAGGACGGGGAGGATGATCTGGAAAAAGGAAAGTTGTGGCTTTTTAGCGGCGATCAACTACTTGAAAGGTTCGGTGACGATATCCGATCCTATTCCCACCTTTGATTCGGCCACGATCCGTTCCACTTCCCGCATCAGATTATCATTCTCAAACACAACACCGTCCTTGATTGTATGGATAATTCCCTTCGAGCGATACATTTCCTCCGTCTCCGGATCCATCTTAATGGCGCCGAATGGATAGAGGTAACGAAAATTTTCTGCAGGACTACCATCTACCACAAGAATATCGGCGATATACCCCTTTTGGATCATCCCTAATTTCGGTTCCAAGATTGTCTGGGCGCTGTTATAGGTGGCGCTGCGCAGGACCTCCAGAGGATGCATCCCCGATTCCAGTACCAGTTGAAGTTCGCGAATATTTCCAAAACCACCGGTGGACCATTGATAATTATCATCCGTGCCATAAGCCACACGACCGCCCCGTTTATTGAATTCGTAGATCATATCGCCCCAGAGATCATACATGTAATGCCAGCGGTACTCATCCAGAGAGGTCCAGTTATACTGGAATGAGGCATGAGCATGAGGACTAGGCAAGTGCATTTCCCACAGGGCCTGGTGCGTGTACTTTTCATGCCAGGGAAGGCCATGGGCGCGAACAATATCACGATTGGCTTCGTAGGTAGCCCGGTTGGGCTGCATGGTTACGCCGTAATATACCAGTGAATCGGCAATATCATTGAGAAGACGATGCCGTGCTTCCGGATTTTCACCTGCTTCGATCCATACCTGGGCTGCCTCCCGGAAGCGTTTATTTTCATCCAGGTAATTGTAATCTACGGGGTAATTCATCACTTGGCGGTTGAGGGCTGATTCAGCGTAGCCATAGTGGTGAACGATCATAGTTACCCCTAAGCGTGCCGCATCCAGTGCATTGACTTGAGAAGTGGATGATGGCTGGATATGGACAGCAGTAATTCCTCCGGCTTTTTCGACCGCCCTAGCCGCGGCACCAAACATGGTGGGGTTCCAGCAAAGGTTGTTTAGGTAAACCTGGCGGACACCATTTTTGATCATTTTTTTGGCTACCCTGTCTGCATTAGCCGGGTCCATGCGGAATTCTTCATCAAAATCCGTTTTACTTCCCCAACCATAAATCGGAAAAAGTCTCGGTGAAATCACGTCGTTGTTTTTTTCCGCCTCCAAGATATCCTGAACCCTGTTTTGTTCTGCGGGGCCGATGGAAGTGACCCCCGTGGCCAGTTGAAGGTAAAAGATGTAATCCAATGGAAGATTTTCATTGCGAAGGTGGAGGTGCAGGTTGAGCATCCCCGGCATGACATATAGATTGTCTCCTTCGATCACTCTGTCGCCTTGCATGAGATCGGGCTTGTCAGGATCATGGCGCTGCAGTTTGGCGATCACATTCCCCGTGACCAGTATGTCATAAGGTCCCGTGGCAGGCCCCCCATGTCCGGGGATGACCATTGCATTTCGAATGACCAGTTGCTTGTATGGTCCCGCGCCCAGATCACCGAAATCTACCATCTTGTTGGGTTTCGGTTTGTGTTCTACTTTTTCTAATTGGGCCGGGATGATTGAAAAAATGAATAATGCGCTGAAAAAATAGTGTCGCAATTTCATCATTACCTCCTTCTTACCTGTCCAAAGGATATGCATTGGATATGGGATGGTGCAAGAAATATCGGGCTGATCAAATTAAAAATAATCTATAATTGTAAACACGAGCGGCGTAGTCCAGGCCGCTGTGGCCATGAGGGCAAAAATGCTGCGGCCCACTTTGGTCTTAGGCAGGGTCTTGGGATACTGGTTCGTTTTGAACGAAATCAGGATATCAATCATGGGGATACTGGTAATGACCAGGAATAAGAGGCTTGTTTCCACCAATCAATTTATTATTTCCCTGCGCTCTAATCTATCGGCAATATTGTTTGAATTGTCCATGATATATCAGTAATATATCAGTACATAATCAATCATTTATTCAGAGGAATATCCATGAAGCCAGAATGGAGAGGTGTATATCCCGCCCTCACGACAAAATTTACCGCAGATGATCAATTAGACATACCGGGGTTTCTGAACAATATCGAATTCCAGATCGAATCGGGAATTCATGGTTGTGTAATCGGTGGCAGTCTTGGTGAAGCCAGCACTTTGACTCAGAATGAAAAAGTCGAGTTGCTCAAAGCGGCTGTGTTCCATGTGAATGACCGCATTCCTGTCATTGTGAATATTGCGGAACAGTCCACCGCCGCTGCAGTTAAGGCCGCCCAAAACGCCCAGGATAACGGCGCCGATGGCCTCATGATGCTTCCGCCCATGCGCTATCCTTCCGACAGCCGGGAAACGGTTGAATTTTATAAAGCGGTGGCCACCTCTTGCGATCTACCCATTATGACCTATAACAATCCCCACGATTACAAGATCGAGATCACCATCCCTATGTTTGAGGAACTTCTGAAATGCGAGACCATCGAAGCGAACAAAGAATCCACCCGGGATGTGACCAATGTAACGCGCCTCCGCATTGCCTTTGGGGATGACATTAAAATTCTATGCGGTGTGGATACACTGGCACTGGAAGAACTGGCCCTTGGGGCTGACGGCTGGGTGGCCGGATTGGTAGATGCTTTCCCGAGGGAAACGGTTGTGATTTATGAACTGGTCCGCCAAGGCCGTCTTGAAGAAGCCCGGGATATCTACCGCTGGTTCATGCCCCTCCTTGAATTAGATATCCATCCTAAACTAGTTCAGTATATTAAACTGGCCGAAGTCGCCACGGGGATCGGATCCGAGTATGTTCGTGCGCCGCGTCTCCCCTTGGTTGGTGATGAGCGGACTCGCATCCAAAAAATTATTGATGACGCCCTGGCTGTCCGCCCGGCCATGCCTGCACTTTGATGGATCAAAATATGAAAGAAGTCAACCTGATTGGATCCGCCATATCCGCAGAAGGCGGTTCTTTTACTACAGGATATAATCCAGCCACTGCCGAGACACTCCCGGGGAAGTTCTCTGGTGCCACGGAAGCCGAGATCAACCGCGCTGTGGACTTAGCCACATCTGCTTTTGCTGAATTCAGTAAAATGTCTGGAGAGAGAAGAGCGGAATTCCTGATTGAGATCGCCCAGCAAATCATGGACTTGGGTGACGAATTGATTGAACGCTGTTGCGCCGAAACCGGGTTGCCCGAAGTCAGGATCCTGGGTGAGCGAAGGAGAACCATCGGTCAACTGCAGATGTTTGCAAAACTTGTAGAAGAGGGTTCCTGGGTAGAAGCATCCATCGATACGGCCCAACAGGACCGGGAACCGGTACCGAAACCGGACATTCGCCGAATGCTGGTTCCAATGGGTCCGGTGGCTGTATTTGCCGCCAGTAATTTCCCCCTGGCCTTTTCCACCGCTGGTGGAGACACTGCCTCTGCACTGGCCGGGGGGAATCCAATAATTGTAAAGGCCCACGGCGCCCACCCGGGGACCAGTGCCCTTATTGGATCGGCCATCGTGAAGGCCGCCCAAAAGACAGAGATGCCTGAAGGCGTGTTCTCCTTGCTCCATGGGGCAGGCTCATCGGTGGGGCAGGCATTAATCAAACATCCGGGAATTAAAGCGGCAGGGTTTACGGGATCTCAAACAGCTGGAAGAATTCTTTACAATTTGGCAAATCAAAGGCCGGATCCCATTCCTTTCTTTGCCGAAATGGGAAGCGTGAACCCCGTTTTGATTCTGCCGAGTGCTGTTCAAAACAGGGCAGACGAAACGGTTGAAATGCTGGCCGGTTCCATCACCATGGGGGTGGGGCAATTCTGCACCAATCCGGGACTCATTCTTTCTCTCGAAGGTAAAGAATTGGAGCCATTTATGGGGGAACTGGGTCAAGCATTAGGCGCTATTGATTCCGGTATTATGCTCAGTGATAAAATTGCGGGAACCTACAAGGTAGAATTAGAAAAGGTACTCCATCAAAA
Organism: uncultured bacterium; assembly: GCA_964343505.1. Lineage (GTDB taxonomy): Bacteria > Fidelibacterota > Marinisomatia > Marinisomatales > TCS55 > TCS55. Next base: position 1,266 of record CAYFJU010000025.1, on the reverse strand, counting down.
AGGAATAAATGTGGAAGCTCTGGGTGGAGAAACAAATGCACCAAACTCGGGCAGGCCAACCTTAGTTTCCGTATCGGGGGAGGTGTTCCTGGATAACCCGAATTTGGCCGAGGAAATTTTTGGCCCATACAGCATGGTGGTAAAATGCAGGGATAAGGATCAACTAAATGCAGTTTTAACTTCCTTAAAAGGTCAGCTAACGGGAACCGTAATTGGAAATGAGAAAGAGATTGCTGAATTCCAATCTGCGGTTGATCAGGTGCGTGAGAAAGTTGGACGTCTCATTTTTAATGGTGTACCCACCGGTGTGGAAGTATGCCCATCCATGCAGCACGGAGGACCATACCCCGCTTCCTCTGACTCCCGTTTTACATCAGTGGGAACGGCGGCGATAAAACGATTCGTCCGCCCGGTGGCATTCCAAAGCTGGCCCAATGACCAATTGCCAAATGAACTAAAGGATGAAAATCCGTTGGGAATTTGGCGGCTTGTGGATAACAGTTGGACGAGGGATCCTGTTTGAGTCCATCCCAATCCCAGCTGGCCTACGAGGCATTAGAAGAAAAATTGGTTAGCCTGGCCCTGGTGCCGGGAGAAATTTATTCGGAGGGGCAATTAGCCCGGGAGGTTGGATTCGGCCGTACGCCATTAAGAGAAGCCCTCCAAAAAATGGTAGGCCACGGTTTAGTGGAAATGATACCGCGCATGGGGGTCAAGATCACCGAGATCGATTTCAACCGTCAACTGGCGATCCTGGAGACCCGGAGGGTCTTGGATGAGTTGATTGCAACCCGGGCTGCCCGCCGAGCTACTGAAGAACAGCGGGTAAGATTTCGCTCACTGGCCGAACAAATGGATGATGCGGCTCAAGAAGGAAACATTCAGGCCTACCTGCGGTTGGATCATGAATTTGATTTATTGTTGGATAAGGCCAGCCGGAATGAGTTTGCTTCAAAAGCCCTGGTTCCCCTCCATATTCACTGCCGGCGGTTCTGGTCCTATTACAAAATTCATGATGACCTGAAGCGTACAGCTACCCTCCACGAAAAACTAATGCGGGCCGTTGCGGACGGCGATGAAAAGGCTTCTGTCTCTGCCACAGATGCATTGGTGGATTATCTGGTGGAATTCACCCGAAAAGCATTAGAATTGGTTTAATTAATAGGATGATTTAAATCTGTGGACCCCTCTTGCCTGCCTCTTGGCAGACTTTCTCCCCTTGTACGTTGATAATGGTTGTTCATAGAGATTTAATGAATTAAGATG
>CAYFJU010000024.1:0-38761 GCA_964343505.1 uncultured bacterium | reverse complement strand
TGGCCACATCTCTTTTTCAGGCAAACTGTCAATACCACTCATGAATAGTTCAATTAAAATCATTCTTTTGAATGATGATCCAATTAAGAATTAAATTGGAATACATTACTTTAAAAGGTGAACCATGGGAAAACTTATTAAAACAACCATACCAACAAAAGAATTAGAAACACTGGATAAAACTGCTGCAGAGGAGGGAATTACCCGCAATAGGTTAATCCGAAAAGTGCTTAAAAGGTATATCCGAACACGCCAATTAGAAATGTTGCGCATGAAAGGTGTTCCCTTGGCTCGAAGCATGAATGTAAATACAGATAAAGATGTTTTTAATTGTGTCTCTTAAAAAATATTATAAAGGATGCTAATTGGAAAAATCAGATTTAAGAGAAAATGTAACCATTAAAACACCCCAGATTCATGAAACCGCTTTCGTGGCGGAAGGGGCGCACGTGATCGGTGATGTCATTTTAAAGGCTGACAGTTCAATCTGGTACAACACCGTCTGCCGGGGAGACATTAACCGAATCGTAATTGGAGAGCGTACAAATATCCAAGACAACAGTGTAATCCATTTGGAAAATGACCAAGGTGTGATTGTGGGAAACGATGTGACGGTGGGGCACAATGCCATCATTCATGGCTGCACTATTGAAGAGGGCACTCTAATCGGGATGGGAGCCATCATTATGAATGGGGCTGTTGTGGGGAAGGGTGCCGTGGTTGGCGCCGGTGCCGTGGTGAAAGAAAATATGATTATTCCTAACTACTCACTCGTGGTTGGTGTTCCTGGGAAAATTGTCAAAACACTCGATTCAAAAACCTATGATCAGAATGTAAAATGGGCCGCCAAGTATGTTCAGTTTGCCAACCTGCATAAAGGACATCAAAAATGAAAACAGGAAGAAATGACCCCTGCCACTGCGGGAGTGGGAAAAAGTTCAAAGATTGTCATGGTACCAAAGGTGCGCCAAACCCCTGGACAAAAGTTATCCTGTATGGGGGCATTGCCGTGATCGCGCTTTGGCTGATTAATAATTTTTTCAGTGACAATAAAAGCACGGTCCGCAATGCACCCCCGGGCAAAGTCTGGTCCGAAGAACACGGCCATTACCATGACATCCAAACCAATCTGCCGCCGGTGCCGGATATGCCTCCGGGCGTTCAACAAAAAGTGAATATTCCTCAACCGGAAGGCCCTGTGCCGGAAGGAAAAGTATGGTCCAAGGAGCATGGCCATTGGCACGATATTGTTCAGGATAAAAAAGAATAAAATGAAAAAACTCATTTATACATTATTCTTATTCACACTTTTTTCCTGCGAGGATGAGAAAGAAAATTGTATAGATGAAAGCAAGATCACCAATGACCCTTGCCCGAGTAATTACGATCCGGTCTGTGGCTGTGATTTGAAAACTTATTCAAATGTATGTCATGCAGAAAAATCCGGTGTCACTTCATGGCCAAAAGGAGAGTGTAAGTAAGCGATTTGGTTTATATCCCATTGGGTCGGTAAATTGGATTCAATGAGACATTTTTTACTCATTCTGGTTTTATGCTTTAGCGCATGTGAGGATAATAAGAGTGTGACGAAATATGGTTGTATTGATGAAAGTAAAATAACCGACCTACTATGTCCCGGGAATTGGGATCCTGTCTGTGGCTGTGATAATAAAACCTATAGCAATGCATGCGTAGCGTCTAAACATTTTGGTTTGATTTCATATACAGAAGGAGAGTGTAAATAAAATATAAATGAGGCTCGAATTCCCGTTGGGTCTCTTCTGAAAAACAGGTAGCTTTCCGGGTGTTTTTTTGAGATAATTTTTGCAGATCGTTCTCGCCACACACAACCGCGGTAAAATGGAGGAAATGGCCCATATTTTGGGGCATCTTCCTGTTAAACTGCTCACATTGGATGATTTCCCTGAAATCGGTGATATTCCCGAGCCGGGAGATACGCTGAAAGAAAATGCATTTATCAAGGCTGAAACAGTCCATGGTTTAACCGGATTGCCTGCTTTAGCCGACGATACAGGTCTGGAGGTGGATGCTCTAAACGGAGCGCCGGGCGTTCATTCTTCCCGGTATGCCGGTGAAAATGCCACTTTTGATGACAACTGCCGGAAGATGCTGATGGAAATGGACGGCCTCCCTCTGGAGGAAAGAACAGCCAGATTTCGCACGGTGATTGCCTTTGTAAATGGTAGTGAGAATGAATGGACAGAGGGTGTCGCAGAAGGTTGCATTCTGGACGAAAAAAAAGGGGACGGCGGTTTTGGTTATGATCCCATTTTTTACTATCCTCCCTTGAAAAAGACCTTCGCCGAGCTGGATCCGATTGAAAAGAATAGTGTTTCCCATCGTGGGGAGGCTTTACGTAACTTCTGCAAAATCCTCGAAAAACGGATTCAAATAAATACCAGTCAAACATAAGGAGCTGACTATTGCCTCAACGTTAACGGATTAATCTGACCGCGCAGCGGTATCACTGTACCCGCAAGGGCTTTGTTAACAATCAAAATGGAGGTGGATTCCTTGCCGAAAAGGGTCCAATTCGTCAGCGTATTCTTATGGATGACCGTAGTTTTTCCTGCCTACGGCCAGGGGGATCCGTCCGCACCCGCACTTCCCAATCGCTGGCACCCATCCACACCTTACCTCTATAATCCTTATAAGACACAAAAGCCATCCCTGGTGATGGCCTATGACTCCACCACCTATTCTCCCAGAGGATTGATCAAGATGCCCTTCGCCATTGTTCAGTCGGTCGAAATTTCCAAGGATTGGTCAACCATTTCATTCACGGGACAGTTGGGGGGAGAGTCTCATACCATGCCTTTCGTTGCTCCTATGGATTGGTATTTTGATAAACAGATTCGGCTAAATAGGGAACTGGCTTTCGAAAAGGCGATTCGAGATACCAGTCGCGCCAAGATGGCCCAGAGGCAGATCCTTCAGGACCGCCGTGGTAAAGGGATTGAATTGATTGGTAGAGATATGGGCAATATCGGCCGTGTATCACTGACAGCCCGGGGGAATGTGACCATCAAGGGAAACTTGGTATTTCAGGACCAGGAATTGATTCGCTCCAAACTCAGCGAAACCCGCAACACCCACCTTGAATTTGACCAAACCCAGCGCATCAGCGTGGAGGGGAAAATCGGGGACCGCGTCTCCGTGAATGTGGATCATGATTCGGAACGTGATTTTGACTGGGAGAATAATATCCGCATTTCATATAAGGGCGAAGAAGACGATATCGTTCAAACCGTCGATGCAGGGAATGTATCTTTGAATTTACCCGGCTCTCAGTCTCTCATGGGATCCGCCAATCACCAGGGCTTATTCGGAATAAAAACAGTCTCGAAATTGGGTCCCATGGATATTACCGCTATTGCTTCGGTGGTTAATACAGAGAAAAAATCCCAGGAGTACAAGGGGAAGAGTGAAGCCCAAACGGTCAAAATTCAAGACTTTAATTTTGTTAAAAATAAATATTTCTTTGTTCATGATTGGTTTCGTATTGGGACCACCACCCAAGTCGGAGGCGCTTCCGTATTCGTGCCGCCTTTTTATCCCCTGAAAGATGGTCTGCACCAGATCGGCAATGTTATCATCCGCAACTTTGAACTGTATCAATTGGATCAATCCACAAACTCGGAGACCAACCCCGGCACGGCCTACGCGGATTTAAATAACCCGAATGAAAGCGATGACCAAAAAGGAAATTTTAAACGTCTTGAGCAAGGTCAGGATTATGTGTTAAGCGAGGACTTGGGTTTTATCCGCCTGCGCCAGAAAGCCAATGATGAAGTCCTGGGCTGTACCTTTGTGATTGCGGATCGCGCCACCGGGGATACGATCATTACCGTTGGAGAAGGGATTAACACAGATTCAGACCAGCTCAAAATGAAAATGATCAAACCCAGGCAACTGACACCCAGCCATCCGGTGTGGCCGCTAATGTTTAAAAATGTCTATTACTTAGGCACCAACAATATCAATCGGGACGGATTTGAATTACGAATTGTAAATACCCAGCTTCCGGTCCCCAGTCACCTCGATCCCCAGGGGACGCCCTACATCACCCAGTTTGGCTTGGATAGTCTAAATGAAAGCGGTGTGCGCACAGCGGACCAGAAAGTCGATTTGGCCAATCCGAATATCATCAGTTTATCAGAAGGTGAATTGTTCCTCCCGGCCTTTTATCCGTTTGTGGAAGATACAGTTACCGGAGGTAACTCTGCCCCTGGCTTAAGAGGATCCTTAGGGCAAGGGAAAATGTATTTCACCACCCAGCGAACCGAAATTAATAATGACAGCCGCTTTACCATTGAAGTGGATTATGCCAACCAGAGCGCCACCATCAATCTCGGGTTTATGATTGTGGAAGGAAGTGAACAGGTTTACAAGGGGGGTGTGCCGCTTAAGCGGAGCATTGATTATCAGGTGGATTATTTCAGCGGTACCATTGTGCTGGCGGATGATGTGGATCCAAATGCCGATATCAAGGTAATCTATGATAAGCATCAGTTGGTCACTTTTGATAAAAAGACGATTTTAGGTGTCCGTTCCCAAATGGATTTCGGGGAAAATTCATTTATCGGTGGGACGGCCCTGTACTATAACCAGTCCGTTGTGAATGAAAAAGTGGAAGTGGGCTATGAACCTATGCGCAACTTTATCTGGGGGTTGAACGGCCGTTACCAAAAGGCTCTTCCGGGCCTGACCCGATCCCTGGATCGTTTGCCGGTAATTGAAACTGAAAAACCATCCGAATTTTCTTTTGAAGGTGAATTCGCTCAAATCCTCCCCAACCCCAACCCAATCAATAACCGCGCCACCGGTGACCCCAATGGCGTGGCCTTTATTGATGATTTTGAAGGATCCAAACGGACTACTTCCATTCCCATATTAAGACGATTCTGGAAAGAGTCTTCGGCGCCGATTGATTATGAAACAGGCAAAGCATTTACTCAACGCAACCGGGGAAAACTGAACTGGTTTAACCCTTTCGTCCAGGTCCGTACGAAAGATATTTGGCCCAACCTGTCCACCTCCATCCAGGCCCAGAATGAAACAACAGATATTCTGGTACTCCAATTTAATCATCGTGAACACCAGGCTGACGTACCTAATGACTCAATCTGGGGCGGAATTATTACACCTTTTTATTCCGGAGATTATGACCAAACCCAAACCAAGTTTTTTGAAATTTGGTTAAAGGGTGACGAAGGCGCCCTGACGATCGATTTAGGTCAAATCAGTGAAGACCGTGACGGGAATGGATTGTTGAATACAGAAGACATTCCCGTTGGTGGTTTGATCGGAGACGGCATCTTGGAGGATAAAGAAGATGTGGGACTGGATGGATGTCCCGATTCCTATGAAAATGGCTGGGGTTCCTGTTTGGATCCGGAAGGATCTTCTTACGTGGACTACTTAGCTGGTGGTGAAAAGGTCCTGATTAATACCTACAGTGACATTAATCCGGAAGACCCCAATGGCGATAACTGGGGATATTCTGAAGGGAGTAACAACTATTCCCAGATTAATGGTACAGAAAAAAATGCCCTAGATGCGGGGCGGTATCCTGATACAGAGGACCTGGACCGCACCGGATTCCTGGACCGCACGAATGACTTTTTTACCAAATCCTTCTCCCTGAAGGATACCACCTATTTTGCCGGTGAAACCAAGCGCGATGGAGTACCCACAGGGTGGCGGCTTTTCCGCGTGCCCTTATCGGAGTTTGATCAAAGTGATGAATCAAAACAGCGGGAGTGGAATAATATTAACCATCTACGCCTGTCATTGAGCGGTGTGGATCAATCATCGTCGATCCAAATTGCGAAAGTAGAATTGGTTGGCAATGAGTGGCAGGAGTTGGGTGTTGCCACCGACAGTACGGACAAATTCAGTAAAGAAAACGCCGATTCAATATTTGCTGTTTCTGTGATCAATACGGATGATAATGCGGACTACCGTCCGCCCAAAGGGGTGCAGGGAGAATTCGACCGCATCAACCAGATTCGTTCCAAAGAACAGTCGCTCATTCTAAAATTTAACGAACTACCGAGTCGGGCCAGCGGTGCAGCCATGAAAACACTAATTGCCCTGTCGGGGGAACGGGCCCAGAGTTATCTCTCCTACGATCGAATGAAAATGTATGTCTATGGTGGCAGCCAGTGGATCGGTAATGAAAATACTGATGTAGAAATGTTCATGCGCTTTGGATTTGGGAATAATTATTATGAATTGACGCAACCGGTTTATGACGGCTGGGATGAAGCCAAAAACCGCAACGCCGTTGATCTTGATTTAGAATGGCTCACACGACTCAAATTGCAGGATTCAACCTCTGTGAAAAAATATAATGAAACTGATATTTTTATGGATTCCACGGACTTTAAGGAATATCGTTTCACAGATGAACTGGGTGTGGAAACGGGGAAGGTCATTCGGATCAAGGGCCAGCCGGCATTGAATCGTATCCAATATTTTGTTATGGGTGTACGCAACCTGGCTGAAACACCCATCACGGGGGAAGTTTGGCTCGACGAGTTGCGGTTGAGCGGCGTGAATCGCGATAAGGGTCTATCCATGCGGGTCCAAAGTAAATTCAACCTGGCTGATATCGTTAATACTTCTTTTGCCTATAAACGGCAGGAAGCGGACTTTCACATGCTGCAGCGCAGGCTGGGGTCCAATAAATCCAACGAAAGTTTTAATATTAACACCGGTTTCAATGTGGACAAATTTTTCCCCGCTTCGTGGGGGGTGAAAATTCCCATATCCACTAATTTTGCCAATTCAGTGAGCCGGCCTAAGTATTTCCCCGGGCAGGATGTATTGGTAAACCAAGCCAGTGTACCGGACTCCATCCTGGCGCAAACGAATTCATTGACCTTCACTGTTGCTGCCTCCAAGTCGTCCAAATCTGACAATAAAATCATGAAATATACCCTAGACCGCTTGAATACGCGCTTTTCAGCCAGCCGGCGCTCCATGTCCAACGAAATTCAAAAAGAAGTATTGAATGAAAGCTACCGGGGACAGGTAAACTATGCCCTCCCTTTTGGCCGAAATAATTATATCCTGCCATTCAAATGGATCTCTTCCGTACCGTGGATTGGTGAAAAATTAGGCAAGACACATTTTTATTACACCCCCTCAAACGTGAATGCGTCGGTCAACTTTAATGAACGCTTGATCCAGAAAACACCGCGCCGCGGGAACAAATCCCCCGATGATTATAATTTTGGATTAAACCAATCCTACACGCTGGATTATAAAATAACTGAATCGGTTAAATCCAAATATAGCCGTGGTATAAAAAGTAATTTAAATGACTACCGCGGCTATATGGCTAACGCACTCAAAAACCGTGATTCGGGTGTGGTGACTGATATTACTGAAAATTTCACCTCTTCGTTCAGCCCCGTACTCCTGGATTGGCTTAAACCGACTTTTAACTATTCTGCTAATTACCGTTGGAATAAGGCCAGAGACAGCAGTGTGGATGGGGCCAACATCGGGAATCAGCTCCGGTTCTCCTCCGGGATCAGTCTGTCCCCTATAAAATTGGTGGAGTTGGTTTATAAACCATCCATTGGCGGTGGACACACGCCCCAAAGAAAACGGGTGACAACACCCACACGTCCCAGGACACGCCAACAAGATCTGGGAGGGGAGGGCCCCGGTGAGGATGCGGGCCGAACGCGAGGACAATCATTACCGGGGGTACAACAGGAGGAAAGTGGGGAAGAGGAACCTAAAAAGAAAAAATCTTCCGACAGCAAGGTGTTGAAAAAAATCCACGGCTGGGCGAAAAAAGTGAACCCGATCAATATTTCCTATACGGAAAATGTGAATAAAACAGGCATGGGTGTCATGGGTGAGGTGCCCCTGGGTTACCGGTTTGGCTGGATCCGGGATCATGGCTTGGATCATTCCACTCAGGTGGGGACGAATACGGGGAATTGGGATCATAAAAGAGATTTTTCTGTGCGCTCCGGGCTGAATCTTACCCGGTCCATGTCCATTTCGTTTAATTATGCCCAGAATGTATCCAGCAACCGCCGCGGGTCCGGGATGGAGCAGCGCTCCATGTCCCGGGATTATTTATCTTATGGAAAACATCTGGAAGACGGCTTTCCGTTTATTGGGTGGTCTATTCGTCTGACGGGACTTGAACGCAATAAATTCTTAAACCGCTTTGTCCGCAGCATGAGCCTTGACCACGCCACGAATGGTAAAGAGACGCGGGCTTGGCAATTTGACCAGTTTAGTGGTCCGTCCATGCCATTCTTCGGGATTGACGAATTTGTGACCAATTACAAAGACAATGAACGGACCTCCCGGGTCAATATGAATTTTGCGCCCTTGCTCGGGGCTACCATCGCCCTGAAAAAAGGGGTAGCCGTTACCATGCGCCACAACCGCACCCTATCAAGGGAAGAATCAGCCAATGGGGGACAGAAAATTTTTCATGATCAATCTTACTTGATTACGGCCAATTATACGCACCGCGGGGGCTTCACCATTCCGCTCCCATTTTTTGATAATTATAAGGTCAATAATCAGGTTAACTTCACCTTCAATTTTGACATGAATAAAAATCGGACCCTGCAAAAAGCCCAGGAAGCGACCAAGTTTGCGGAGACAGCTTTTACCTCCAGTTGGAAAACAGGGATTCGGTTAACCTATTCTTTCTCAAGATCGGTCAGCGGAAGTATGATTTGGGAATACAGGGAAAATGATTCGAAACATACGGGGAAGAAGATCGACAGAGACTTTGGTTTTGATGTAAACTTGGCAATTCGAGGATGATACGAAAATTCACAAATCTGATCATTATGCTTTGTACAGTCGCTGCCGGCTGTCAATCTAAGGCGCCCACTTTCAGCGGCGATGCTGCTTTTGCCCATTTGGTGGCACAGTGTGATCTTGGGCCTCGCAACCCCGGTTCCGACGGTCATAAAAAAGCATTACAATATTTCCTGGATGTACTTACCCCTTTAGCCGATACGGTATTCACCCAGTCCTACACCGAAACAATGCCCCGGACAAGACAGAAAGTGGGCATGAATAATGTAATCGCCCGTTTTAATCCAAAAGCAATAAAACAGATTATGATTTCCGCCCATTGGGACACCCGTCCCTGGGGTGATCGGAGCACCAGTATAATTGGAAAAAATCAGCCCATCCTTGGCGCAAACGATGGGGCCAGCGGTGTGGCAGTAATCCTGGAGTTGGCAAAGGTGCTGAATCACAACCCTCCTGAGGTTGGTGTGAACTTAGTCCTTTTTGATGCGGAGGATTATGGCACCAGCGGAGATTCCTGGTCCTATTGCAAAGGGTCCCAATATTTTGCGAAGAATCTTCCCATTCCACTTCCCGTACATGCCATCAACCTGGATATGGTAGGGGATGCCAATCTGGAAATTTATATTGAACGGATTTCCTACAAACAAAACCCGGAGCTGGTGCTGGAGCTTTGGGAAAAAGCGGAAGAATTGAACCTCAGCGGATTTAAGAAATTGGCTTTTCATTCTATTTTTGATGATCACGTACCCCTTTACGAAATTGCGGGAATTCCTGCGGTGGATATCATTGATTTTGATTACCCCGATGAAAAAACCAATTACCATCATACCCAGAATGATGTGGTTGAGAATTGCTCGCCCCAAAGTTTATGGCAAGTGGGTACATTAATGGTTCACCACATTTACGACCAGAAATGAAGCTGATTCAAATTAGATCAACCTTATTACTCGCCGCTTCATTGTTGATCTTTTGGAGTTGTGAAAGCGCTACTCCTCCGGAGGATCCATATCCCATTTCTGAAATTGATTTCGCTTTTCTCCAGGCCTCCAATAAACTGTTTTTTTCCGCCAAAGTATCATCCGGATACCAAGGCGGTTCTCTTGATTCCGTCCTGTGTTTGTGGCAGGGAACCAGTATTTCCAATACAGCGGATACTTTAAAGTTGGTGGATGACGGGACCAATGGTGATATCCTTTCAAAGGACCAGGTTTACAGCCGGAAATTCACCAATGGTGGTGGTTTAAAAAACGCCATTCCATCTACCGCCAAAGATTCGGTTTTCTTTGCAATCATGGGACTGTACAACGGGAAAAAACTGACCAAGGAATCCACCTTTATCCTGGGAAATATTCGTCCCAAACTGGGGAGTGTTTTTGTTCCTGATACAGTAACCCGGCCTGAAGCAAACCCGGACCCAAATGTGACCAATACGGTAAAATTTTCTGTGACAGCCTCTGTTTCTGACCCCAACGGATTAGACGATATTAAGCGCGTCTTTTTTCGCTCCTACCATGTGGGGCTGGATTCCATGATGTTTGGCGGCAACCCTATTTTGCTCTATGATGACGGCACAGGTGCAGACGGTTCAGGCGATTTGCAGAAGGGTGACGGGACCTATACCATTACCGTATCCCTAACGGAAAATGCCACCACGGGCACGTATCATTGGACCTTTGAAGCCCAGGATCTATCCAACGCTTATAGCGAATCGGTTAAGAAAGTTCTGGTAGTGCAATGAGACAATTCGTTCTTTTTTCGTTGTATATGAATTTGTCCTTCGCTCAGGGGCTTCTACCCGGCGTATTCAAAATGTCCGCCGCTGATTTTGACACCACCGCTTACAAGGGCCTCAAAAGTAATATGATCAGCGATATCGTTCCTCAAGCCGATACTTTGCTTTGGCTTGGGACCGGGGCCGGTTTGGCTGTCCTGCGGGATACAACATCCATTTTTACAATAACTGCCAATGCGAAAGCGGCCGCCGGACAGCTCACCAATCAGACCCCTGTTGGCGGCGTGTCGGCACTCGTTTCCAGTAAAAAAACATTATTTGCAGCATTTTCAACTAGTTTGGAAGATACAATCTTTGGTAACGGTTTGATTTATTCTACGGACGCAACCGGAAATTCAATCGACTGGACCTATTTTGATCAGCCGGTAGATACTAAAGCAGATTCCCTGGCGCCTTTTGCAAAACGTTTCTTTAAATCACTTCCGATCACCGTAAAGGCTTTCAATATCACATATGACGCGGCCATTTCTGGAAATTATATCTGGATCACCAGTTGGGCCGGCGGTCTGCGGCGCTACAATATTTCTCAAAAGGTCTGGGAGCGTGTCCCCCTGCCTGAGGATAGCGATCAAGTTTTGAATACCTGTGAATCATCCAATTATGAAAACACCCAAAGTGGGTTTGTCCTGAAAGATTTTTTCCTGAATCCCCGTGATCCTTGGGATGGTATTTCACCCAAAAATGAAGACCCCAGGGCCTATGGCCATCACAATCACAAGGCTTTTTCAGTCCTTACCTATGGTGATACGGTTTGGGTCGGGACGGCCAATGGAATCAACCGGGGAATCCTCGGTGCCAATGGTTGTGTGGACTGGACCCATTATACACCATCAGCCGACGGGCTTTCGGGTGGATTCGTGGTAGGAATGGCGCTCCAGGAATATAAAGGCTACCAAATTGTTTGGGCCGCCACCGTTACAGCAAGTGAGGGTGAAACCAGTGCTGTCAGTTATTCCGTGGATGGCGGAGACACATGGCATACCACATTGCATAAGGAGCGCGTATATAACATAACGGCTGCCGATTCCGTTGTTTTGGTGGCCAGCAAAACAGGTTTATGGAAAACAGTGACCGATAATCCCTTGGATGCGGCCAAACCCTGGGCCAAGTATAAACCGGCGAAACAGGCCATCCAGATCGGATCAACCGGGACATATAGCATGGATGAAATTTTGAGTGATGAAGTAGTGGGCGTGGCTTATGATACACGTCCCTTTTATTCTTCTTCAGCCACAGTATGGATCGGCTCTTGGGATGGCTTGGCCCGGGCCATGGATCCCCATGGCACCAACTGGCAGGTCTATCGCACCAACTATGATTCCGATAAGGCCTATGCCTATCCAAACCCATTTTCCCCTTATGAGCATAACCAGGTTGGCGGTTCGGGGTACGTCCACATCCATGCGGATGTGAAGGTTTCATTCATAGTCAAAATGGATATTTACAATTTTGGGATGGAGCCGGTTTACAGTAAAGAATTTGACCGGCGCCAGGCCAAGACAGGCGCCCTGAAATGGGATGGAAAAGATAAGAATGGCCGATTGGTGGACAACGGGACCTACTTTATTCGACTGGAATATGACCAGAAAGTGAATTGGCTCAAACTGATTGTAATCAAATGATGAACCAGATGAATCGATTTATCATTCTCAGTTTGACAGGATTATCCCTGTTGAGCGCCGGCGATCAAGGATCTCATGCCGGCGGTTTTCTGCGCATGGGTGCTTCGGCCCGGGCCATGGCTATGGGTAGCGGCTTTACGGCGGAAATTGATGCGGGCTTTGCCGCCTATCATAATCCTGCTTCTCTGGTTTTTACCAACAAGCGCCAACTGGGATTCAGCCACCATTTTTTGCCCCTGTCCCGACGGTTTATGGCGGCCAATTTTTCAGCCCATATTCCGCCTTCGGCCAGCGTGGGGGTGGCTTGGATCAGCGCCGGAACGGATAAGATTGACGGCCGCACAAGTGCCGGGGAGCACACCCAAAATTTATCCACTTCAGAAGATGCATTTATGATCTCATTTGCCCAACGCATCCTGCCCTGGTTTTCCGCTGGTTTGAATATTAAGATCCTGAAACATCAACTGCCCATGAATACCATGGACCTGGCCGGAAAAGGGATGGGGATGGATTTTGGTGTATTTATCCGCACGGAAAAAGGCGCTAACCTGGCCTTTATGGTCCAGGATTTGAATTCACGCTACCAGTGGAAAACGGATAAAATATTTGAACGGGGTAAAGTGTATGTTGAACAGTTTCCCACCCTGTACCGTGTGGGGACGACCTTCAATTATGGAAACTTTTATGTAACTGCTGATGGTGGTATGTTGATGGATGGTAAGGATTTATTGGGCTATACCTTGCGGATTGGCGGAGAATATCCCTATCTGGATCATTATTTCATCCGCGCCGGGCTGGGGAACGGCCGCATGTCTGTTGGTGTGGGTGTGGACTGGTCCCTGCTAAAAGACAATGACGCCAAGCTGGATTATGCTTTTGTGTTTGAAAATCCTGCCGGCGCCGCCCACATATTTACCTATGCGTTTACATTTTAAAACATTCATTTTCTTAGCTTTTATATCCCAGGCTGGGGCGGTGGGTACCCAGTTTTTATCCATACCGCCTTCAGCATATGACCTGATTTATTTTAATTCAGCTTGGCGCAATCCGTCTGCTTTGAACCAATTGAACAAAGCGCCGGAACTGGGCCTGGCCTATGGCAATTGGCTGGCCGGTGTCCAGTCATTTGGATTTCGCTGGAGAGGCCAGGTCAAAAAGGGCAGCGGCGGGATTGATATTCGCTATGTGGGGCTAAACGATATTGAACTCCGTCCTAATAAACCCACCTCAGAACCACTGGGGCGTTATACCGCTTATGGAATTTCGGCCAGAGGAACATCCAGTTGGACCACGGGCGCCTTTCAAATGGGTGTCGGATTGAACCTGGTTAATTTTCAAATCTACCAGGAGAAATCCACCGGTGCCGCTCTGGACCTTGGCTTCGGCTGGAATGCACATGAAAATATTCGTGTCAGTGTATCGGTTCTTAATTTGGGCAAAATGGGAAAAATGGTTACAGAGTCCCCCCAATTGCCGCGGCTGATCATTAGTTCATTGACCATTCATCAATCTAATTATGCATTCTTCGGCGCTGTGGAATCCAACAGTTATATTGAGAATCCAATCCTTTATGGCGGTGGAAACGGCCGCTATAAAAATTTATTATTTGGTATGACAGTCATGTCCTCAAAGGGTGTTAAATCCCTATCCGGCGGGGTAGGTGTTCAATTTGGTATTTATTCAGTGACCTACGGAATCCAATGGGGGGATCAGCATTTAGGCATGCCCCAGATGATTGATATTTCGGTTCGCCTGCCATGAGTATGAAGGCTGAGTCATATAAAAAAATAATCGGTTTCCTGAGCCTGGCCGTTCTGTTTTTACTCGCTACCAATTATTTGGCCCTGCGGAAACTGGATTTGGCCACCCGCGGTGCATCTCCCGTTGAAGAAATCGGAGAAGCACCTGTTTCTGAGCCTTTTTCAAAATCCAAACCAAAAAAATTGGCGGGGAAGATTGTCCTTGTTATAGACGATTTTGGCTATCGTAACGACAACATATCGGACGGCTTTTTGGAATTGGGAGTACCCATAACCTGCGCCATCATTCCGGGGCATGAACAGAGCCGCAAGTTTGCGCAAAAAGCCAAGTCAGCGGGGCAGGAAGTCATTATCCACATGCCCATGGAATCCACTTTGAAGAATCCCGGGGAAGAGGATTATAAAATAAAAACGGGCATGACAGCGGAAGAAATTGAATGGCGGATGGGGGAAGTCCTTCAGGATATTCCCGAGGCGGTGGGGATGAATAATCACCAGGGCTCTAAGGCGACCACCGATGGCAAGGTCATGAGCGTGGTCGGGTCGGTGCTTAAGCGGCATGGAAAATATTTCGTGGACAGCCGCACCTCCAAAGAAACGGTGGGCGAAAAAACCATGCGATCCTTGGGTGTCCCCACAGCACGGCGCCATGTATTTTTAGATAATGATTCGGATGTGGGGAAAATATCAGCCCAGCTGAACCAATTAGAAAAATTGGCCCGAAAACAGGGCTTGGCTTTAGGGATCGGCCACGCAAAATCCAACACCCTTAAAGTCCTCAAGAAAGAAATTCCCCGTTTACTGGAAGCAGGATTTCAATTCGAATTTGCCTCACAAGCTGTGAATTAGGGCAGCCATGCCGATTTTATCCAAAGTGATGCGGGGGGAGTTTATTGAAAGCATCCACGTCGCCTATGGTGTGGCTGTGGATGAAGAGGGCGAGGTGGTTTATGCCACCGGTGATCCCCATTACTTAACCTGTATCCGCTCTTCGTTGAAACCCTTCCAGGCTGCCGCGGCTGTTTATGCCGGTGCGGTGGAAGCGGCCGGATTTTCAGAAGAAGAAATGGCCCTCATGTGTGCCTCTCATAATGGTGAGGAAATTCATGTGAAGACGGCCCTGTCCATGCTGGATAAGTTGGGTTTTACAGAAAGTGATTTTTTCTGCGGGAGCCATGGACCTTATGACGCAGAATCGCGCCGGACATTGGTGAAAAGCGGCCGTGAATTTAATCCCCTACACAATAATTGCAGCGGCAAGCATGCCGGAATGTTGGCTTTAGCGAAATATTTAAATGTGGACCCAAGGGACTATAGCCATAAAGATCATCCGGTTCAAAAAGCGATATTTGAACAGGTTTTGGGATATACAGATTTAGAACAATTATCCACCGCTATTGACGGGTGCAGCGCACCCACACCATTCTTGACTCTTTCCATCATTGCGGGATTATTTCAAAAACTGGCATCGGGAAATTATCCTGAACTGGAAAAGTTATATAATGCCATGACCAATCATCCCTACTTGGTGGCGGGGCAAAAACGGTTCGACACCGATTTTATTTCAGCTTTAAAAGGCCGGGCCGTTTGCAAAGTTGGGGGTGAAGCCATCCGTGGATTTGGGATACGGAAAAATGATGGAACCGTTTTGGGATGTGCCGTTAAAGTATTGGACGGAAATATGCGCGCCATTCATCCCGCTTCCATGGCCTTCCTGAATGAAATGGAATTACTCACTCCAGATGAAAATTCAGCCTTATCTCGTCACCGTGAACCGATACTTAAAAATCACCGTAATATTGCCGTGGGGAAAATTTCCACAGAGATAAATTTTTAAATGAAGCGAATTGTAATTCTAATTTTGTTTGCTGCCCTAACCGCACGGGATACATTAACGGTGATGTCCTATAATGTGTTGCGGTTTTCAGGGAATGTAACCGCCCGGGCCAACCATATTAAAAAAGTAGTGGATTATGTGCAACCGGACTTGGTTATCCTGCAGGAAATTGAACACCAGGATGGATTGGACTTGCTCCTGAACACAGCTTTTAATGGGGACAGTACTGTTTTTGCTGCAGGATCCCTTCCCAGTTCCCAATGGATGAAAAATGGCGTGATTTACCGCAAATCCAAAATTGATATATCGGAGAATGTGTTCATTTCAACTGCCCTGCGGGATATCTCAGGTTATACATTATCCCTGAAAAATGCCCATTCCAATGTGTCATCTTTTTCCGTTTTCAGCGCCCACTTGAAAGCCAGTGACGGTGCCAGTGAAGCCACCCAGCGCTGGGAAGAAGCGAAAGAATTGTATAAGCATGTGGCCCAGAAGGACAGCAGTTATCATTATATCATGGCAGGGGATTTCAATCTCTACGGCACCGATGAGCCGGCTTACCTTCTGCTTACAGACAGCATGACAGTGGACTTGGAAGACCCGGTAGGAGGGTGGGTGCGGAATGAAAGTTCTCACGTAGAAAAATTCACCCAATCCACAAGGGAAGATAATCTTGGAGATGGGGGCTCCACCGGCGGGCTGGATGACCGTTTTGATTTCATCCTGTTCTCCGATCATTTTACTTCCACAGATCCGGACCTGAAATTTGTGGAAGGGTCCTATAAAGTTATCGGAAACGATGGCAACCACTTCAATAAATCCATTGTGAATGGAAGCAACAGTGCCGTTCCCGATAGTATTGCAGATGCCATTCACCAGGCTTCTGATCATTATCCTGTCATCGCTAAGATTGCCTATACCACCAAAACATCCACCAGTCCCGTGGCTCACGCAGGGGGCGATATGGTTGCGGCTAACGGGGATACCGTTTCCCTGGACGGTTCTCAGAGTTATGACCCCAATGGAACCATCGCCAGTTTTGCATGGACACAAACATCAGGTCCCGCCGCAACCCTGTCTAATGTTCAGTCGCAGACAGCAACGGCAATTCTCCCTGAAGTGAATCGCACAACAACATTCACTTTCAAACTCACTGTAACTGATAATGATGGGGAGTCAGGAGTGGATTTTGTCAATGTGACTATTCCTGTGGTCGGTGGATATACACCTTACGATATCCAATTGACAACCAACAGAGGATCGGGGGATGATTGTTTTCCATCCAATTTTGAAGGACAAAATGTGGAAGTAACCGGCGTAGTTACAGCCGTTCGTCCTGACAATGAATATCCCAATTTCTTTTTCCAGGATCCAACCAAAGATGAATGGGCGGGCATGTTTGTCTATATCAAGAAAGGATACACACCGCCAAATGTGGGGGACCAGGTTAAACTAAAGGGCGACATTGCCGAATATTACGGATTGACTGAAATGAAGAATTTGGTTTCGACAGATGTTTTGTCCAGTGGAAACGAGGTAGAGCCGACCACGGTTAGGGCAGGTTCTGTATCAGGGGAATGCCGTGTTTGGGTGGAAAAGTATGAAGGAATGCTGGTACGCTTGGTGAATGTAGAAGTGACCCAAAGCGCCAATGAACATGGCCAATGGGTCGTTTCGGACTGGACCGGTTCAGCCATCCTTGATGACTATATGTTCGATGGAGACTGGCCCAAACCGGAATATGGCACACACTTTGTCAGCATAACGGGGGTACTTCATTATTCCTATGGAGAATACAAATTGATGCCCAGAAACAGTAAAGATTTTAATGACCCTGTCACTGCCACGGGGAATGAATTGCCGGAGCGGTTCGAGTTGCTTGCCAATTATCCCAACCCGTTCAATCCAAGCACAACCATAGAATTTTTGGTCGGGAAATCCGATCAGTATCCCCTACGGCTGGATATCATTGATATCAATGGTCGGATTGTAGCAACTTTGGTGAACGGAATACCAAATTCGAATAAAGTTGTTTGGCATGGAAAAAATGAATTTGGTCAGGATGCGCCAGCCGGAATTTATTTTGCCCGGCTTGAATCGGGTCCCACTGTCCTCACCCAAAAAATGATTTTGCTGAAATAAATATGACCGATGTAAAAATACGGGTGGTGGATTGTTACGTCTTTCGTCAAACAGACGAAGGGTTAAAGTTTCTGCTTTTGAAACGGAACAAGAATAAATTGTATGAACACTTGTGGCAGGGCGTAGCCGGAAAAATTGAAACGGGCGAAACGGCCTGGCAAACAGGCATCCGTGAATTGAAAGAAGAAACTGGATTGGCGCCTGTAAAGATGTTCGTGGCGGACCATGTAAGCCGCTTTCATGAAGTCCATGGGGATCGGATCAACCTTGTACCCGTTTTTGGAATTGAGGTAGATTCATCCGAGGTATCGCTGTCTGAAGAGCATATTGATTTCAAATGGGTGGATATTGAAGAGGCCCTGAAAACACTGGTTTGGAATGGCCAGAAAAAAGGCATTCAGACCGTTTATGAAATGGTGACCCGTAAGGATGACCGCATGCGCTGGTCAAAAATTATCCTGTAGAGACGCATTGCAATGCGTTTCCAAAATAAGAAAAAGGATAAATTATGTTAGAAGTCGGTACAAAAGCGCCGGAATTCACCCTCCCCGATCAGGATGAAAATGATGTTTCATTGTTGGATTATTTAGGGAAAAAGGTGGTGCTCTGGTTTTTCCCCAAAGCAGGTACGCCTGGTTGAACGATTGAAGGTCAGGGGTTCCGGGATGAACTCCAAAAATTTGAAGATAAAAATACGGTGATTATCGGCATGAGCGCTGATTCGCCCAAAAAACAGAAGAAATTTTGTATAAAACAGGGGTATCCGTATCCCATGCTCTGTGATGAAGGGAAGGATGTGTTAAAAGCCTACGGGGTTTGGGGACCAAAAAAACTCTATGGCCGGGAATATGAAGGCATTTTTCGCAACACCTACGTGATTGATGAAAACGGTGTGATCCAAAAATCCTATAAAAAAGTGAATGTCAAAACACACGCCCAGGATATTCTGGCGGAATTATAAAATTGTAAAGACGTCCCGATAAATCGGGATGTCTCTACTTAATTATTCACGGGGACGTTCTGGTCCAGGAATAAGCCCTGGTTCATCCCCGCGAAAAATTTCTGGAAGAATTCCGGTTCATGAATCCCACCGGTGGATAAAATTTTGCCATCCTGCTCCACTTCGCCGCTGGCACTGACGCGAACATTAGTTTCATTATCAACCAATTCAGTGAGGTTGATGGTTACTTTATAGCGATAGACTCGCGGGCCATCGGGGCCGTCATCCCTACTGCCGCCATCTCCAAAGCTAAAAATTGAAGATCCATCATTATCGCGATGATGCTTGTGTTTTTTTTGGCCGTCATCATTTTTACGGCTATTGAAGACGGATGCAATTAATAGGGCGATGAGGGCTATCGCACCGATAGCTAAACAAGCCTTTTGTTCCTCCGACATTGTAGTTTCTGGTTTCTCATCGGTTAGGGGTGCTTTGCGGTGTTCCGTAGTGCGGCTGGCGGTGATGAGTCCGACATCGGAATTCAACACCTCGATCGTATAATCCATATCCTGGAGAGAATTGATGGATGCTTTAAGTACTTTCTTTAAGTCACCAGTGAAGGCTCTGGATTCCATAGCCCGGGCCACGGATGTGGGGGGCTTGGCTGTCCTGGGCGCATTGGCGCATCCGGATACACCGACCACCAGGTAGCTGATGAGGGAGATATAGAAAAACCGCCCGGATCGGGTCCGCGGGCGAATGATGCGTCTCAGCATTTAGAACTCCAGACTTTGAGAAGCGTAATCAACCACATTTTTATTTTCATCAAATGTGATCACAACTGTCAGTGATCGGGAGGATGTACTGGCGGATGATTTACTGGCCCCGCCGGTGCCCACGAACCAACTGAGTGGATTGAAAATCGAAAAAAATGAAGCAGAACGGGCTTCAGAATCCCTGGAGATGCGGTCATAGGTCCAGGTTTCCCGGCCGCTTTTATCTTTGGAAATAATGTTGGGAGCGCCCAACACTTTGGTGATCTCCGTTTGATTGGCCCCTTTCACTACCGTGGATTGAACCAATCCAAGGGTGAGCCTATTGCTTTCCCGGGGTGGGTTGGCGCAGGCAGCCAACAGTAATGTACTGATTAAACCAAGGGTGCGTATATTCATGATGATTCTCCTTTTTGACCTTTAACTATTCAAAAGAACTTAATGTTTCCCATAATGATTTAGATGTGACATCCATCAAATAGTTGTCCGATAATTTTTACTGGTTGACCTCCAATGATCCATAAATGGATACAAAGGTGGAAGAATCCACCGTGTGGGTATTACGGTTAATTTCTCTATACAGGATTGTTTTGTCGATTTGGAATATTTTTGTGTCTTTTTGATAAATGTATTCCGGATTTTGCATGATATAAGATGCGCCGCCGCCTTGGCTGCCTCGATAAGCAAGGGAGGCAAAGGTATTTCCGTCAATGGGGGTATAAATTCCAAAATTGAAAATGGGAAGTTGCTCGGAGAATTTTAAAATGGCCCTGTTGCTGGCTTCGATATGGTCATTCCCTAAAACATTACTCACTTTTAAAAATGTTAATTCAGCGGAATGATTACCCGCCACGATGAGGGACCCCAAGGGAATGATATCATCATCTTTTTTTTCTTCACAGGAAACAATAAAAAGAAGAAGGGTGATGAGGTGAATTGGTTTTCGGATCACGGCAATTGCCCGAATTTAATTCAGAATATTGGGGAGGCCTAAAACACCGTCAATGGGTTTCGCAAGAATCTCCACACGGTCATTTTTCACGTCAACATACCAGACCATGCTGAGCATAATATAGTCTCCTGTTTGCCCATTCTTCCAGCGCTGGATGGTGCTGAAACGTGTCTCCTTCACAGCAGTGGATTCCTGGATATTCTCCTGGTGCCGCCGGGTGCGCTCGAATTCGTCAGGGTGGATAAAATCTTCATCATAGCGGTGGCCCACAAGATTATGGGTTTTGTACCCCATAGTGCCCAGCCAGTCGCCCCCCACTTCCGTGATCATGCCATCGGACAGGCGCCCGGCGATAAAAAGGGAACGGGCGTTGATCCGTTCGATCAGATCATCCTTATTTAATCCCGATTGAATATTTTGAATCTTTCCTTTGAGTTGAGCGATCTCATTTTTGAGGCGAACATTTTCATTGATTAAATAATCAATGACCGTTTTTTTGTCCTCAGCGGTGGGGTCATTTGGGAGCGGAATCTCCGGATGCTGAATCTCGGAATGAACCTTGAGCAAATGTTTGGAGGGGATTTTCCCGGCCGTCAGCCAAGTGCTGAGGGCCTGGGGCGTTACGCCAAAATATTCCGCCACTTCATACTTGTGACGGAAGCCCTTTTCGGCCATTACCTGGGAAATTATTTCCTGAACTGATTTCATAGTACTAAATAATACTTGAAATAAATTAACAAATACAGTAATATTATTCAAGTATTATGAAATGCGCATTATTCCATTAGATGGAATCAGGTCAATTCACAAAGGAGATACCATGAAGCGCTCATCAATATTTTTAAGCATTCTTATTTCCGGAGGGATAATTTTTGCCCAGGACAAAACATTTTACCTTAAATCCGGGGATAAGGTTACGGGGACCATTACTGCTGAAACAGACACCAGTTTTACCGTCCAAACTGATTTTGGGACGGTTTTCATTAACAAAGCAGATGTGAAGCCCGAAGAAGCCATTATTTATCTCAAATCCGGGGATAAGTTAAAAGGGGTTATCCTATCGGAAAACGAAACAGGCGTCACGGTCAAAGCCCAATTCGGCGAAGTGTTCATTGATCAGGAAAAAATCGAACGGATTGATTTTAAAAGTATGGGGCAGGTCGCCCGTGGATTCAAACGACTAGGACAAACGGAAGAAGGCCGCTGGTATTACGGCAACGAACGCTTGATTGATATTTATTTCGATCCCACGGGATACGCCCTGGAAGACAATGTACTCTATCTGAGCGGACTCTCTTGGGGGTATGGACTCACAGACCGATTCCAGGTGACTTCCAAGTGGGGCGGCTACTTTTTTGGCGACCTCAATTTCCGTCCCAAATTCATGCTGTTTAAGAAAGGTGATCTAAAGTCCGAGCATGCCTTGTCTATTGGCGGGCATTTCCATATGCGGAGTAAACCCAATAAGTATGAATTTAAAGTCATTAAGGATAAATGGATAGATTACGAAGGGCAGACACAAACGGACACGCGCAAAGAATGGGTCCAAGTTGGGGATAAGGGGAATAATTTCTATGATGAAAACCCCGGTGGTGAAGAAATGTGGATGGAGTATTTTGCCGCCTATACGATTTCCAATTTGAAAAAGTCGGGCCAGGGAAGGATCAACCATACGATCGGTGCTACTCTGACGACTTACCCGGGATATGACCCCATGCCCAGGGTCTACTACGCCGTCCATGCGGACGCAAGGCGAAACCTGAAACTCATTTTCCAGACATTTTATGACCCTTATTGGGCCTCCTTGCTGGAGATGAATGAACGGAATAATATTTCAGATTTCGATTTCGATTTTGGGTTCATCTATGCCTATAGCGAACAGTTTCGCATCGGGATTCATTTTCAGCGGCCGTTAATCGCATTCTATTACAAATTCTAGATAAGGAAGAAGGAAAAAGGAAGAAGGGAAAAAGCGGTAGTTTTCCATTCAACCAATCATTCTTACATTCAATTAAAGAGAATTGATTAAATAGTGGGGAGAGATTAAGGCGGTTTGGATTAACCGGATAAATATAAGGTAGGCAACCATGTTCTTTATTGAACAAACTGATATAAAAGAGAATCCCCGGCAGCGGCGGAATTATGTTTATTTAGAGCAAACCCAAAGCCTTTGTTCCAAATGCCTGCGGGTGGTGGACGCTAAGATCATCCGCACCGATGATAAAAAAATTGTCCTGCGTAAATGGTGTGCCGAACATGGGTTTGAATCCTGTCTCCTCCATTCCGACGCGGACTGGTACCTCCACGCCCAGAAGTATAACCGTCCCGGTGACATTCCCTTAAAATTCCCAACAGAAGTTGAACGGGGCTGCCCCTATGACTGCGGCGTCTGCCCGGACCACGAGCAGCACATGTGCCTGGGACTCATTGACCTCACGGACGCCTGCAACCTATCCTGCCCCACCTGCTTCGCCGACAGCAAAGGATCCGCCTACCTCACCATGGACCAGATTAAAGCAGCCTTAGATGGTTTTATTGAACAGGAAGGTGTGGGGGCCGTTATTCAATTTTCCGGCGGTGAGCCCACCATGCATCCTCAAGTGGTGGAAGCGGTGAAAGAAGCCATTGCCCGGCCCACGGAAGTGGTCATGATCAACACCAATGGGATCAAAATGGCCCAGGATGAAGATTTCGTGAAGCGACTGGTGGATGTGAGCGAATACAAATTGGAAATCTACCTTCAGTTTGACAGTTTCACAGACGATGTGCACCAGACCATCCGCGGGGCCAAGATGGCGGACCTGAAAATGAAGGCTATCGACAATATGCTGAAACATGGATTGCCCATTAATTTGGCAGCGGTGATTCAGCGCGGTGTGAATGAAGATCATATTGGTAAAATTGTAGAATTCGGGATCAACACCAATGGCATCCGCGGTGTGAATTTTCAGCCCGCTTTTGCGGCGGGGCGCTTCGATCATGTGATGAATCCTATGGATCGTGTGACCAATACGGAGATCATGGATCGACTGGAACGCCAGACCAATGGTATGTTCCGCAAGACGGATTTTATGCCGCTGCCCTGCAGCCATCCCTCTGAGATCGCCCTCACCTATGCCTACGTACGGGGAAAAAAGGTAAAACCCATCCCGCGCTTTATTGATCTTGATACTTATATGGACCAGTTTATCAATACGATCTATACGGACCCGCGCCCCATTTATAAAAAAGCCATTGAGGGGTTGTGGTCTGCTTCATCCAGTTTTAACTCCATGAAGACCCTTTACGATTTTTCCTGCGTCTGCGGCATTCCTGTTAAAAAGGATTTCTTCACAGAAAAAGGGCGTCAGAAGATTGCCGATGAAAATGCTTTTCGCATCATCCTGATCCAGTTCCAGGACAAGTATAACTGGGATATGAAAGTGGTAAAAAAATGCTGTATCGGTTTCGTCATGCCCGATGGCAGGACCATACCATTTGACGCCTACAATGTACTCTACCGTGAGACCCACGAAGTGAAGCACTGGCAGAACGGAAATGTACCGAAAAAAGTACCCATGCCTGCGCCTTATGGATTTATATCTAAAAATGGGAAGGGGGACTTTAAATCCAATGGCCTTCCCAAATCATCTGTAAAAACCATGGAGACAAAATGAAAAAGATACCGGCACTTTTATTTTTCGGGTTGAAAAACCTTACGAAGGTTCTCAACCTTCGCAAGGTAAACGGACAACGTACATTACTCCTATCAGGATTGGCAACCGTTACGCTAATTATAACTTTAATCGAGACGGGATTTTTGTCTCTTGAATTCCAGTTCCTCATCGCCCAAATATTCTAAAATGATTTGTTCCTTTCTCATAAAAGTGGATAAATAAAAAAGGTTATATGGATATGACATTAATTATTTCTGGCGCAGTCTTATTATTGATTGCCGTTGTGATACATTTTCTGGAAAACCAAAAACCTATAGAAACAATCGAGCGATTATCTAAAATCAAGTTTGATATCACTGTAATTGTAATTTCAACAATATTTGTATTTTTTATAATGGATAAATTGTTAAATGAAACAATCGTTAATAATATCCATATGGTTGTTGGCTTGGGAAATAGTATTGGTTCTTTACCTCCGTGGTTACGTCTTATCTTAGCATTAATAATCGGTGATTTTGGATATTATCTATTCCATAGAATTATGCACCTAAAACTCATGTGGAACACCCATCGATTTCATCATTCTATAATTGATATTTACTGGTTTTCGGGGCTACGAACTTCTTTTTTGAACTCATTTATTATCCGGATACCATATTTAGTTGGTTTCCAAATGTTTGCAGTCCCTTACCGAGAATTACTAATGGCAAGTGTTCTGCTTATTTTAGTTAATTTTTGGGTTCATGCGAATCTTCGATTAAAATTTGACGGAATCCTCGCGAAAGTAATTATTACCCCAAGGTTTCATAGATTACATCATGTAAACGATGAGCGAGTAGCTGGAAATAACTTTGGGAATATTTTCTCAATATGGGATCAACTATTTGGTACTGCTGTTTTTGACAAATCATTTGATCATTCTGAAAAAGGCGAAGAGGTTGGGTGGAATGAAGTACCACGACAAATCATTGGAATTTGATTGAAAAATAATAATTACAAAAAGGCTCAAATAAAGGTTTAAGAAAATGAATAAAACACGCACATTATTATTTTCTGGATTGGCCACGGTTATGGTGATGATAACCTTGATCGAAACAGGTCTTATTAAACCGGGTTTTCGGCCCCTTATCGCCCAAGAGGAAGATGCGGGAATCGTCCTTGAAAAGGATGGCGAACGGGTATGGATCCCTGCTGAAGAATGGATCGTAGTGGTGAGTGCTTATGACCCCAGCGCTTCTGTTGGAGGTGTTTTGTTAGGAGTGACTCATGACGCGATTCAGATCCAGGAAAGGGGAGAAAGTTGGGAGAGGGAATTACCCATCAATGAAATTGGTGTCATCTACCACGGCGAGGCAAAAAGTATAAAAGATTATGTTTTTGGGGGAATGAAACGGGGCGGGCTCGTTTCTGCAGGAATCGGAATAATTTCGGCATTGATGTTTATGACCCAGGATGGTTTAAATCCGGGGGAAGGTCTTTTATGCGGTGCAATGATGGGCGTTTTTTCAGGCATATATACTTTGCCGGCAGGCGCCTTAATCGGATATATGCGCGGCAAGGCAGCAGAAGGAAGAGCTGTGGAATATGTGATTGGTCCTGAGGAATGGACGATTGGTCTGCAATAAAACCAGAATTTTTCTGCTCACCGGTTTATGCTTATCGGCTTTGGGGATCGGGTTAATCCACACCGGGGTCATTCATTTTTATCCCGACTCCTTAACCGCACAATACGAAATCAAACCAATTTTGCTCCACCGCGGTGACATAACCATTGCGATTCCCAAAGATGAATGGATTACGGCCCAAATGATGGATCAGACCTATATCGGCGGTAAGTATAAAATGCGCAATGATGAAAAACTGGTGATTGAAATGTTAGATTTCAGATGGGTAAAAAAGAATGATCTCAGGTATCATCCCGTTCAGATTGATCAAATCCATACCCTGTATCATGGCGAAAAAAACCGAATGGGCCATCATTTCATTATGGGTTTAAAAAGCGGGGGCATCATCACCGTGGGATTGGGACTGTTAGGCGGTATCAGATGCACTCTGGTTACGCCAAGAAATAGTCCAGCTATTGATTATCTCAACCATTTCTGGAGGGGGTTTGTGATTTACAGTGCCTACATAGGCAGGTTTGCAATTCCCGGGAGTATCGCTTTTAACTTGATGGGAGGTACCCTTTCTGAAATATTAACAAAAGAATACCCCCTCACGGGCCAAAATAAATGGACCATTATTCCGGATTATAACGCCGTCCAGCCCAATTAAATATGATAAAACTGTTGCTCATATTCAGCGTTTTGATGTTTTCACTTGCAGGGAATGACTCCATCCGCGTGGCGGGTATCGAATTTAAAATGATCCAAAATGGGGACAGTGACCGGCGCTATATCTGGCTTCATGGAGACGAGCAGACGGCACGAATGGCATTGGAAAATCACATGAAATCCAATGAAGGAACGGCATTTTTTGTGACAGGAATTTTGCGTGAAGCAGAATTTTTTGGTGGCATGATAGATCCGAATCGGATTTTTTCGGACGAAGGAGCGAAAGCCAATATCCAGAAATATAACCGAAATTGGTCCCGGGCCAAAAAGGCAGAATTGTTAGAAAGAATCAACAAAGACCGTGATCCATTTTTAGAAAAAATACTACCCCAAAACGGCGGATTGCTGGTGGCCCTCCACAACAATTTTAAAGGTTACAACGTTAAAAAGGAAATCCGCAGGAGTGACGCCGTTTCAATCAAAAAAGGCCAGAATCCCCGGGACTTTTTCATCTGTACGGACCGTGCCGATTACGAGTTATTGGCGAAGTCACCCTTTAATGTGGTCCTCCAGGAAACCATGCCTAAAAAGGATGACGGTTCCCTCTCCTGGGCGGCAATGCGCAACGGCATCCGCTATGTGAATATTGAGACGCGCCTGGGCTGGCTCAGTGTCCAGAAAAAAATGCTGGCTTATTTGGAAACGCACTTACCATGAATTTCGACTGGACCTACATTTTATCTTTTATCTTTGGTCTTCTATTTCTGTACTGGTTTGTCTTCCTCATTGCCGTCTGGCTGAAAGGCTATTTCAGCGATATGAAATTAGAGCGTTGGTTCTCCGGAAAGGCGGGAATTACAGGCTACGTACTGGGGGCTCTTACCGGCGCTGTAACGCCATTTTGCTCCTGCACCACCGTCCCCATTTTCGCCGGCATGGTGGATAACAATATTAAACATGGCTATGCCATCAGTTTTCTCATCGCCTCGCCCACGGTGAACCCGCCGGCCCTCATTTTATTTTATGCCCTCTTTGGCGGAAAGCTGACGTTGATCTACGCTTCAGTGTGTTTTGTTATTGCCGTATTAGGAGGTATGATCTTGGGGAATCCCCGTTTCAAATCGTCATTGATCGAAATATTTATTTTGAATGAAGATGAAGGATTTCGGTGGTCCGAAGTGAACCGCCAGTATGGGGGTTTTTTAAAAAGTTTGGCCCCAGTGATCGTGATTGCGGCGGTTATTGCCACGGGACTGAAAAGTTGGCAGCCCTCCAATGGATTTTTAGGCCTTACTTCCGGATCCGTTTTTGCTATTCCATTATCCGTCATTGCCGGGGGCATTCTTTATGCGGACATTGCCATGCTCATCCCCATCGGCCAGCTTTTTTTGGATAAGGGGTTTGACACAGGCCTGGTCTTCTCCTTCATGATGGCCGCCTCCGGTGTGGGCCTCCCCAGTCTCCTTTTACTCACGCGAATCTTCAAAAAAGACCTTTTGGGCTTTTATCTCTTAACCATTTTCATTTTGTTCACCATAGCAGGATTTTTCATCTCATGGATGTTGTAGCCCTCTTCATTCTCTACGGATTATTCTTTGCTTTTCTCACGGCCCTCATGGCGGATTTTAAAGGTTACGATGTGCGTAACTGGTTTTGGCTGGGATTTCTGCTGGGATTCATCGCCACGGGGATTTTGCTTTTTCAACCTAAGAAGACACCCGTTCCAAAACCGGGGAATTCTGCAAGTCATGAATAATATAAAATATCAAAACGTCATTACTATTCACCTCCTACTACTCACCAGATACAGCTAACCAACTGCCAATAAATCATGCATCCCATTTTATACCGGACCGATATATTGATCATTGATTCCTATTCTCTTTTTTTCCTCTTGGCATGGATTGTAGGCGGTATAATCTTTTACAGGGAATTCCGCCGCATGGACTGGGAACTGGAACAGATGCTCTTTGTCATGGTGGGCGCCATATTGGGCGCCGTCATCGGCTCCTATATTTTTAATGTATTTTTCGCCGGATTTGAAGAAGTGCCGGCGCGTATCCGCGCCCTTGATTTTGCGGGAAAGACCGTATTGGGAGGCATTGCAGGGGGCTTTATGGGCGTTGAACTGGCGAAGAAGAAAATTGGTTATCCCCATTCCACCGGGGATGCTTTTGCCGTGGTCATCCCCCTGGGCCATGCCATTGGTCGTATCGGCTGTCTCCTGGGCGGATGCTGTTTCGGTACCCCTTGTGAATTGCCTTGGGCCATCACTTATCCGGAAGGATCCGTGGTCCACTTGACCCAAATGGCTCAAGGGATGATTTCTGAAACGGCTGCGGCATCACTGGCGGTACATCCCACGCCGGTCTATGAAATTATATTCAATTTGGCATTGTTTGGATACTTATGGCAAAAACGGGGGACATATAAAGTTCGCGGTAGTTCCTTTCGGCTATATTTAGCCGCCTATGGCGGCTTTCGGTTTTTTGAAGAATTTGTCCGGGGCGATTCACCCTTCCCGGTGGATGGCTTTTTGAAAGCGCCCCAATGGTTATTGCTAATTGCAGTGGCCTATTTCGGCTGGCGGTATTACCAGAATGAGTTTAAGCTGAAAACCGACAATTGATTATTTCCGCAACTATATTTATGGTTCTTTTTGGTTTGCTGGCCATTGTGGATGGCTTCTACTACCATGATTATAAATACAAGTTGGCCAAGGATAAGGAATCGATCCTGGAGCATATTATTCATACATTTCGCGCCGTAGCATTTCCCGTTGTCGTTTATTGTTTATTCCAGAATGATTTCGGTGGTTTAATAATGATGGTAGGTGTTTTTGTCGCTTTCCTTGATATTATTCTGTTGGCGATTGATGTACGGATTGAGGGTCATAGTCGAAATCGATACGGCGGCCTATCCAATGGAGAATATGCAACGCATCTATTTGCCAATACTTTTCATTATGTATCTATTGCATTAATACTAGCTGCCCAACCGGAGGAGGCGTGGGCCTTCACCCAATCGGTTGAATTGATACGACCTTATCCTGAAATGACGGTGTGGTTAGGGAGTGCCTTTGTAACGGGCGGGACGATTGCAGCTGTTTTGCATTTTTGGCAGTGGGGTCAATTTGTGTTAAGCAAAAAACAAAAATAATGAAGGGTGTGGATATATAACGGCAACCAGTTGAAAAAACAGGAATTTGGGAAACGAGTCCCGATTAAATAAAATATTTTGTGATTTCACCCTATTAAAATCCCCTCCTTTTAAGAGGAGGGGCCTCGCAAGCCGAAAGCGAGCGAGGGGGTGGTGGAAAAGAATCAATTAATCTTTAAACGGCCACCTTTAAACATTTTTTCATTTAAATCATCATCCAAAAAACCCATCATGACCGAATGACCGGTTATTTCAGTGGGATTGGTATTATCATCCATGGCCGTTAAATGGATGGGTGTCTTATTCATTGAAATAAATGCTGTATTTTCATTGCAGACATAAAGAGAAGGTGGCGATGTTTCATCCAGTTTATTCCATTCGAATTGGATGTGAAAATCACCTTCACCAATTCCCAATTTCATATCAGGATTTTCTGATGTAAGTGGTGCGCCTGTGTAAAGCGGAAGCATCGTTTGAAGAATGACCCATGCCATAGAATCAGGTGCAAGATTAATGTGATAGGTTTGGTTCTCAAACAGGTCAATGGCATGCTGGATTCCGTTGGCATTCACCAATAAATTATAATGGCTGAGACGGATGCCTTGTCCCTTATCCCAAAATACCATAGCCTCGTGGCCCAGTAACGGTTTGAAAGTTGGGTCATGTTCCTCCGGAAATGATTTTATCTTTTCAAAATATCCGGTTTCTTTCGTAACGGTAAATGTTGGCGAGGCGGCAACTTTTGCCTTTTCAAAATCATTATCGCCGATTAGGACAAGAGATGCACCCAGTGTCCAAATGCCGAACGCCAGGACTTCGCATTGGGGAAAAGGAAGTTGGCCCATTAGAATCCGATCTTTGGGCTTTACGCCTTCGGAGACTAACCAGTTGGCGATCTGCTGTGCCAGGCGATAGACCATATCCGATGTGAGGCCTAAATCGGCATAAACCATTTTTTCGCCATACTTCACATTTTGACCATCCACGAGAGCGCGAAGATTGGGATAAGGCACCATATGTTCAATCGGCTCCACATTGCCGATGCATTGGGCTTGATAGATTCTTTGTTGAAGGTCAGTCATTTATATTTTGATGTCATTACGAGGAACAACGTGACGAAGTAATCTCAATTGCATGGTTCTAATTCTGTGGGATTGCTTCGTCGTCCCCCATCTTGCGGGACTTCTCGCAATGACGGCATTATTTATCGGGCTTAATCTTCCGGACGGATTCAAAAATATCTGTTGTACGAGTGTAGGCATTGCCGGCCATGCGTCCCACAGGATTCAAGACATCCACATCAATGCGACCATCCTTCAGGACTTCATCATCCACATGGAACATAACAATATTTCCAATAACCACGAAGCCGCCTCCGGGCTCTGCCTCACCCACGGGGACGATGGTTTGGAGTTTGCACTCAAAACTGACTTTTGATTCTTTCACATGGGGCGGCGCTACCTTTACTGAATCCGCCGGGGTCAAACCGGAGACTTCAAATTCATTCACATCTTTTTCAAAATCAGTGGAACAGGCCACCATTTGATCCACAAATTCTTCTGAAACAATATTGACCACAAATTCCTCTGTGTCGCGGATATTGTTTAGAGTGTCTTTTGTCAGTCCATCGTAACCTCTTCGGGCAGGGGCAAACATGATTGTGGGTGGGTTGGAGCAGACACCGTTGAAATATGAAAAGGGCGCCAGATTCAAAATACCATCTTTTGATTTTGTGGATACAAAAGCAATGGGCCGGGGTACGATAGAACCGATCATCAAGCGATGGTTATCAGCGAAGGATTGTTTATCGGGGTCAAATTTCATGATTCATCCAGCCAGGATAAGGGATAGTCCGGGTCGTCAATCCCAGCAGCAGCTTTTGTCATTTTCAAGGGTTTAAAGGTATCCACCATGACCGCAATTTCATCCGCTTCTTTGGCACCAAGGGACTCCTCAATTTTACCGGGCTGTGGACCGTGGGGCAACCCCATTGGATGGTAAGTGATGGATCCTTCCTCCACGCCCTTGCGGCTCATGAAATCCCCGGCCACGTAATAGAGAATTTCATCGGAATCAACATTGCTATGGGCGTAGGGCGCCGGCACTGCTTCCGGATGGTAATCAAATAAACGCGGTACAAAATTGCAAATGACCAATCCCGGCGCCTGGAAGGCCTGGTGGACGGGCGGTGGTTGATGCACTTTTCCGGTGATGGGCATAAAATCATTTACATTAAAAACCCAGGGGAAATAATAGCCGTCCCAACCCACAATATCAAATGGATGGTTTTTGTATTCATAGGATTGAATCCCTTTAGAAAGTCGAACTTTGACTTCAATGGGTCCTTCAGAAACAGGTTCATTAAACACGGGCGTTTTAATATCCCGTTCGCTGTAGGGAGAATGTTCTAATAATTGGCCCAGCCGGTTTCGGTACCGGTTAGGTGTTTCGATCGGCCCCGCCGTTTCGGTGATGAATAGTTCCATCGGATCTGTTACATCCAGTTGCCAGATCACACCCCGGGGGATGATGGCATAATCACCATATTTTAAATCAAGGGAGCCAAAATTTGTTTTAAGCGTGCCCTTGCCGCCATGGACGAACAAACATTCATCATGATTGCCGTTACGGTAAAGGAAATCCATTGAATCAGTTGCATTGGCTTTCGAAAGAATCACATCAGAATTGAAAAATAATGGGATTCGGGATGAAATGGCATCGCCCTTATGAACGAGCTCGCGAGTATGGATATGGTGGTGGCGGTGTTCCTGGTCCCATGCTTCCATTTCGATAGGTATAATATCGGCAACCTTTTTAACAGCTGTCGGCGGATGGATGTGATATACATTAGAATAGATGTGGCTGAACCCTTCCCGGCTAATGAGTTCTTCCCAATAGAGATTTCCGTCTTCATCCCGGAATTGGATGTGGCGCTTGTTGGGGAGTTTCCCGTGTTTTTGGTAAAATGGCATTGGGTTTCCTTAGCTAAAAATGTTGGTGTAGAGACACGGTCCGCCAGCCGGCGGATGCCTCTATACGATTTTATTCTCTAAAATTCCGAGACGTTCCACTTCCAATGTAACCACATCACCTTTTTCAATCCAACCATCGGTATTTTCAGGGCGAAGTTCCAGGATGCACCCTGTCCCCACCGTGCCGGAACCGATATATTCACCGGGGACCAATTTCGTATTCATGCTGGCCCGTTCGATCATATCTCCGAATGAATGGTAAAGATCATTCGTATTTCCATCGGATATTTGTTTCCCATTTACATGGCAGGTCATGCGGAGATGAAGTTTGCCGTCATCGCCCCAGGCATCCGCCAACTCATCGGGCGTTACCATGTAGGGTCCAAAACTGGAAGCAAAATCCTTCCCCTTGGCCGGACCGAGGCTCAAGGGCATTTCCTCACGTTGGAGGTTCCGGGAAGACCAGTCATTTAAAATGGTATAGCCGGCAATCACCTGATCTGCATCTTCCGCTTTGATATCTGATCCGCCGTTGCCGATAATAACCGCAAATTCCAACTCAAAATCCAACTCAGTCGTATTAGAGGGATAAGGAATTTCAGCCCCGTGGCCATAACAACAATTGGGGTTGGAAAAATAAAATATCGCCAGTTTGAACCAATCCGGGTGCATATCTAATCCACGGAGCTTACGGGCCGCTTTGACATGCTGTTCAAAAGCATAAAAATCCCTGAACGCGGGCGGATCGGGAACAGGGGGAAGGATCACAAGATCTGCTTCGGCCATGGATACGGCATCAATATCTCCATTTGAAATGGTTTTTTCCAGCTCTTTCAAAAGGGAAAAATTTTCATCCCAGTTTCCCAGCGCTTCTTTCAATGAACCGGGGATGGACAAAAATAAATCATTATTCTGATTTTCATTGACCCATTCCGCCGCGCGGATGACATCCACAATTTGGTTATCAACTTTAAATCCGAATCTGGGTTCGGCATTATTTTGATCTGTGTATGTTACAAATTTCATTTTTCGTTTCTTCTATTTAATAGTTTTAAAGGTTACCTCTAAGGGCCTGTTCACGTTCAATGGATTCAAACAAGGCCCTGAAATTTCCCTTGCCGAAACTGTTGGATCCTTTCCGCTGGATAATTTCATAAAAAAGGGTTGGGCGATCCTGGATCGGCTTTGTGAAAATTTGGAGCATATAGCCGTTTTCATCTGAATCCACTAGAATGCCTAATTCAGCCAATATATTGATATCCTCATCAAAGTCACCCACGCGTTCTTTTAATGTATCGTAATAGGTTTGGGGTGTGGGTAAAAATTCTACACCGTTGGCCCGCAGTTTGGTCACCGTTTCAATGATATCCCGGGTGGACATGGCTACATGCTGGACGCCTGGACCATCATAAAATTCCACAAATTCCTGGATCTGTGATTTTTTTAACCCTTCTGCCGGTTCGTTAATAGGCATTTTGATTTTTTCATTATCATTGGCCATCACGATAGAGCGGAGGGAGGTGTATTCGGTGGAAACATCTTTGTCATCCACGGACCAGAATCGATGCCAGCCGAATATTTTTTCATAAAAATTGCAGACCAGCTGCATGGCGCCATCGGGCTGATTCCCCACAACATGATCAATATGAACAATGCCTACGGGATCCGCCACGGATTCCACATCCATCACCTGGAAGCCCGGCAGAAAGACACCATTATATTTATTCCGTTCTACGAAAGTATGGGTCGTGTCTCCATATGTTTTAATGGTGGCTACAACTGCTTCACCTTTTTTATCCTTGATTAATTTCGGTTGGCTTACACTTTCAGCGCCCCGTTCAGTGGTTTCTTTCCAGGCGTTTTCGGCGTTGTCTACAGAAAATGAAACGTCCTTGACCCCGTCGCCATGTTTGTCAATATGGTTACCCATCTCTGTTCCGGGGACGAGGGGAGAACTTAACACAAAACGGACTTGGTTCTGCTTCATCACGTAGCTGACTTTTTCACGATTTCCCGTTTCCAGCCCCTGATAAGCAATGGGTTGAAACCCAAGTGCAGAGCGGTAATAATGGGCCGCCTGTTTGGCGTTGCTCACAAAGAGTTCACAATGGTCAAATGCATTTATTTTATAATTATTCATATTTACCTCCGATTTACAGGATGGATTTTAATGCGTCAATAAAACGCCCGTTTTCTTCTGCCGTGCCGATGGATATGCGGATGCAGTGGGGCCAGCCAAAGGCTTTTAAGTTTCTCACGATGACGCCTTTTTTCAGCAGAGATTGGGTAATGTCCGCCGCTCTTTCATTGGAGGCCCATACAGTGGTGATGAAATTGGCCACAGACGGAACGGTTTCAATCCCCAGGGATGTGAGTTCATCTCTCAAAAAGGAATATCCGGCAGAATTGATAGCCAATGTTTCCTCCAGGAAATCCTCATCATCCATTGCGGCGGAGCCGGCAGTTTGGGCGATCAGGGAAGGGGAAAAGGGTTCCTTTACTTTCATGAGGTTGCGGATGAGTTCTTCGTGGGCAAAGCCATAGCCGATCCGCAGCCCCGCCAGGCCGTAGGCTTTGGAAAAGGTGCGTAAGGTGATCACATTATCGTAGCGGTAAGTCATGGAGTCCGGGTAGTCCTCTATTGACTGAGCAAACTCATAATAGGCTTCATCCAAAATGATGAGGACTCGCTCAGGAATATGGGCATAAAATTCATCGAATTCTTCCCGCGTAATGTAGGTCCCCATAGGGTTATCCGGGTTGGCGATATAAATAATTTTAGTGTAATCATTCACCATGTCTGCCATGGCTTCCAGGTCATAGCGGTAATTTTTCATAGGCACCCAGTGGACCTTTCGTCCGGAAGCGTTAGCCAGAACGCGAAAACCAATAAATGAATTGGCGGCGGATACCAGTTCATCATCGCTCAAAAGAAATGTCCGCATGATGGTGGACATGATGCCTTCGCTGCCACCGCCTAAAATGACATTTTCAATTTTTATATTAAATCGGTTTGCCAGTTTGGTGCGCAGTTCAAAACCGGAAACGTCGGGATAGCGGTGCAGGCCATACAAAGAATTGGCCATGGCTTCGATGGCTCTGGGCGAGGGGCCTAAGGAATTTTCATTGGAGGCCAATTTATCCACATGGTCTAATCCCAGTTCGCGCTGGACTTCTTCAATGGGTTTCCCCGGCACATAATTGGCAAGATTCTGTATGTAGGACGGGACTAAAGCCATATTAAACAGGAAGGCGGGTTTGGTGTTTAAATGTTGAAAGGACCACTGAAGTTTTTAAATGCTGCACATTAGTGAGGGCCGAGAGGCCATGGAGGATCAATTCATCATAATGGGGAATATCCCGCGTGGCAATTTTTAATAGGAAATCCCCTTCACCGGTGATGTGATGGCATTCCAACACCTCTTCCATATCGGCAATGGATTTAAAGAAATCTTCCACTGGTGTTTCTCCATGTCGGGCCAGGGTGACTTCTACAAAAGTGATGCAGGTATAACCGGCTTTACGGGCATTTAATAAGGTGACATAACGGTCGATTAAACCGCTTGCTTCCAGTTTTTTCACACGCTCCAATGTGCTCGAAGGGGAAAGATTGACCCGCTTGGCCAATTCTGCATTGGTAATCCTGGCATTGGCCTGGAGTTCGTCTAATATTCCTTTGTCTGTCGGGTCTAATTGCATAAGATTATTCGAAAATCACTCAAATTCGGGGAAGAATGTATAGTTTGAAAGTGTTAAATCCAAATAATATTCTGTATTGCTAATATGAATTCGGAGATTGTTTTATCTCACCTAATTTCTGCCGCATGATTTACGGAAAATATAGATGAAAATTGACGGTCCCCTTATTCAGGGGAAATTTGTTGAGCGCCCCAATCGCTTCATCGTAATGGCTGAAGTGGATGGAGAAATCGTCCGCACCCATTTGCCCGATCCGGGGCGGCTGAAAGAATTGCTTCTTCCCGGCGCTGAACTCCTCTTGCGGCCTGCACCAAAAAAATCTGAACGGAAGACAAAATATTCTACGGTAATGGTCCGCCATGAAGGGCAGTTAATATCATTGGTTTCGGCCCTGCCAAACCGCTTCGTTTTGGAAGCCCTTAAAGAAGGCAGTTTACCCATGTTCAAAGACTATGAATTGGTGCGGGCAGAGGCAACCCACGGGAACCACCGTTTTGATTTTTTGTTGAAAGACCGAAATGAAAAACCATTTTATTTAGAAGTGAAGTCAGTGACATTTGTCGAAAATGGATTGGCCAAATTCCCCGATGCGGTGACAGAAAGAGGCGCCCGCCACGCGAAGGCTTTAGCTGAATTGGCCCAAGAAGGACATGGCGCCGGCATCCTGTTTGTTTGCCAACGGTCTGATGCAAAACGATTTGAACCCATGTGGAAACGGGATCCGAAATTCGCCCAGGTATTATTAGCGGCAAACCAGGCCGGCGTTCAAGTTTGGTGTATCACCACAGAAGTCAGTAAAACTGAAATGAGATTTGGAAAAGAAATTCCTGTAAATTTGGCTCAAGGAAATGATATAGATACCCAGCAATGAAGTCTCTCTCAACTGTACTCTTTTTTATCAGCCTCATTTTTGTGGCTATCACCTGCCGGGAGGACCCACCCAAACCGCCCCAACGGGCCGAGTGCGACAAAGGCTTTCTGCCCTGCGAAGAAGACAGCACCATTTGTTGTGAAGTAATCTGCCCCCCGGGCCATCTTTTAGGCGGGTCTGATTCTACAGAATGTCTGCCCGTGGAATGCCCTGAGTTTCACCACCTCTGCGGGGTGGATTCTACAGTGTGCTGTTTAGATACTACCAGCCATGAGATGGTTTGGGAAGTGGATACAATTTTTTCTGGAATTACAAACTGGGTGTATGACGCAGCCATAATTAATGACACAAATATTTGGGTCGTAGGCTGGTTCGAGAAAAATGATCCTAATGATTCTTTAAAATATTTTGATAAGAAATATAATTTAATAAAATGGAATGGGACTGAATGGATATTAGATCATATTATGGAAAAAGAATGGGATTCAATCGCAAGGGCAGGGGCTATTTTTGTGGTAGACGAAAACAACATTTGGGTTACTGAATATGGATCACCCATGTTTTGGAATGGACAAAAATGGGAAATTCGACATATGTTGGGGTGGGAATCGATGGGGAGTCAAGTAAATAAGATTTGGGCTAGCGGACCGGATGATGTTTTTTTTGTTTCCAATCAGGGCAAAATTAATCATTGGGATGGTTCAACATTCACACGAATGCAAACACCCGAAACTATTATTAGCCTGACTGATATTTGGGGAACCGGCCCGAATGATGTGTGGGCCACAGGTTGGAGTCTGTCGTTGGCTAAAAGTGTTGTTTTTCACTTTGATGGTGACCAGTGGGATTTACTTTATGAGACTGGAGAAGCCGGTCATCCAAATACTATGGAATGGGCAGGACACCTAAGTCATGTGCAATCCTTCCGTCCGAAGGAGGTGATAATACTGGCAAATCCTTATGGAATATATCAGGCTACTTTAGATTCTGTTATTGATACAAAACTACATGAGATTGAATTTAAGGGGAATATATTGGAAAATATGCGCGGGAACCATCCTCATGATTTATTTGTGGGGGCCAGCTACTCGACCATATTCCATTTTAACGGCAGGGATTTTTATGAATACGAATTTCCGGGCCAAATATTAATTAAGGCAATTGATGTAAAAGATGATCGGGTGGTGATGATCGGCGTCGATAACTGGAATGTTGTGGCTGTTCGAGGCAGAAAATTGAATTGATAAAAAAAGACAGGAGAATAATCATGGACCAAATACACGATCTTAAATATGCCGTACCCGTAATATTTCTTGGCATTTTGTTGGGCTCGAGGAAATAATATAATTACCCAATCATGAAGTCTCTTTCAACTATTCTCTTTTTTATCACCCTCGTTCTGGTGGTAACCACTTGCCGGGAGGACCCACCCAAACCGCCCCAACGGGCTGAATGCGATAAAGGCTTTCTGCCCTGCGAAGAAG
>CAYFJU010000023.1:0-39239 GCA_964343505.1 uncultured bacterium | reverse complement strand
TTAGCCGATTATGAATATCGTATCAAATGCACTGACCACGACTTTATCTGACAGTTGCAGCTTGATCTGACATAATCAAACCGGAAAGGATACCACTGTCAGATAAAGTCGTGGTCAGTGCACTTAAATTATCAATGTGTAAACCATGTCTCTCCAAGTGTCACTTGAGAAATATTGTTGATTTCTTGGGCATACAGCAGTAGGCTTAACCGTTGATTTGCCAGAGATTTAGATGTGGTCATTTTTAGACTCCTTTTTGTTGTTTTGTTTGAAGTTGAAAATACAACTTCAAAGGAGCATGGTGGCCACATCTCTTTTTCAGGCAAACTGTCAATACCACTCATGAATAGTTCACACTATATATGAATTAAATCAATTTATTCATTTAGGATTACCAATACCGGTTTTATATATACGAAGGCCTTGAAAAACCTACCGAACAAACTCGCGCGCTTGTAGTGTTGAACGATTAGCTCTCCTGGCGGTTGTACCTGAACCCTGCGAACATGAGCCCGCCAATCGTGGCAAATGCGACACCAAGAATCCCTGGAGGTTCGTCGAAAATCTCAACGCCAAAAAAGGCTTGCAACACAGTCAAAACCCAAAGGCTGATGCCAGCTACCATAAGAACTATACAAAGGTAGTAGAGCAGGCGGTTCATTGTGGACATCAATATTTTATTTTTCATTTGCGGCTTCATCTACTTGACTCCAATTTTAGATAAATATTCTTCCGGTTAATCGTATTGGCAGTTAACGGTTGGAATCACCTGCAAAAAATGGCGCAGCTATTTTTTGTCAGGTGCATTCTTTTGTTGGCCTTTTGTTATTTCCTTATAGGCAGTGTAGATACGTCTGCCATGCTCCTCAAGTCCTTTTGGCGTCAAGTGAGTGCTATCTGCTTTTTCCAACCCCATCATGGTTGTGAAGACAGTATGCTTGTCTGCTTTTGCCAGAGTCTGTTGAGCGTGGACAACTTGGGGGTGTCGTCTTTTGACCCAAGGGTGTTGTTCATCTACCCCGAGGATAACAGCAAGTTGTGGGTTCTTGGCGACGTTCCGGCGGATATCATCAATCAGCGTATTGAGTCTCCCCTTGTAAGCATTGGCCATTGAAGGAGTGTCGGCATCACTCTCCCCCTGAATCCAAATAAAGCCACGTATCTTGACCTTATGCCCCTGATTACGTAGGAGCAATAAGGCTTTGTCGAATTCCTTAATCATTTGATCATACATCTTGCCGTCACCGGGTCCCTTCCAATCGCCAGCTAAACTGGTTCCACCAAGGGAATACTTGAATATTGCTGGATTGTAACCCACCTTCCTTAGGGAACGAGCAAAGGTAACCTCAAGACCAAAGTGTCCATTCTTGAATCTTCCACCTTGAGCTTTCAGGCTAGTCCATTCACCACCCGAAGAGCTGTGCTTTGGGGTAACCCAGTAGAACCGAATGGACTGATCCAATT
This sequence comes from uncultured bacterium, assembly GCA_964343505.1. Taxonomy (GTDB): domain Bacteria; phylum Fidelibacterota; class Marinisomatia; order Marinisomatales; family TCS55; genus TCS55. The sequence goes on along the minus strand of CAYFJU010000023.1, from coordinate 37,775 downwards.
GCTCTGAATCTTTCGGATAATATGTAGCATCACCCGTCCAACCTTGGGCATTCGATTGTCCTGCAAGCATAAATAGATCAATATCTTCGGCAAAGCAGGCATTGGCAGCTAATAACAAAGTCGTAAAGAGTATGCATATTCTATTCACGCGGATTTCCTTCTTCTTAAGGCCAACAGTGTCAATATGCGGAAACTTTTGCTTCATATCACCCTTATGGACTGGGAAAAACAACCATCTATTGATATATTATGATAGGAATCAGGAAATTTAATGGGTGTTATTCCACGTATTACTAAATTAATATGGTTAACGTAGCGTATTAGCATATTTTAAAGGTAAAATTATGGAATTAAACGACCAACCTCAACCCGAATTCGTAAATAATTGAAACCTAGATTTGATGCATTAGATATAGCAATACAAGTAAAGAATTTTTATAAAGAAAACAAAACATGCCCCATCATCTTTGGGGACATTAGACCGATGAAACCTATTGGGTTTTACAAACCCTTCCCATTTATACCTTAATTTTGAAAAACCTCTGTCGGCGTTAAAGCCAGCTCGTAAACGGAATTCTTTCGAAGAATATCTAAAGCTGTTTGCACCGTATTATCATCCTTTAAGGCCTGTTTCAGTCTGCCCTCAGGCCCATTCATCAACCCTGCGAATTCCAACATGATCACTTGGCGGATATCTTCCGATTCTAATGTCATCCGTTGATTTTCCTGTGCAGAATAAAAATTAGAAATGACTTCCAAAGCTTGGTTGACTTCGAAATTCGTACTGTCCAATTCGGTGATTCTATCTGTCACCGTCCCTAATTCTTTTTCTCCCGGGAGCAGGATATCATCCTGTTCCTGAATGAATTGTTGAAATTTATCCATGATGGAATTGTCATTTTCCACATCTGAAAACGTTTTGTAATGATGTTTATTTTGTTGCGCGAATGAGTAGAAATAACCTTTCCGCCAATATTGACTGGATAGGGATTGCATGAGTTCCGGAGCGATGGTTGAATCGGGTGTAATCCCCCCGTTACCCAGAACTCGTCGGCCGCCCAATGTTGTAAAGACGGAATCTTCTTCAGTTTTATTCAGAACATATTTTTCATCAATATAATCCCGCTTTTGAATGAAGCGGCCGCTGGGCACATAGTATCGCGCCGTGGTCACTTTGACACTGCGCTTATCATCAATGGGGAACTGGGTTTGGACCAGGCCTTTACCAAATGATTTTTGACCCAGCACAACACCGCGGTCCAAATCCTGAATCGCCCCGGCAACGATTTCGCTTGCTGATGCACTGCCCTGGTTAATCAGTACCGCAATTTTTACATCAGAAGGGATCAACGGTTTTCGCCTGGAGAAAAATGTCCGGTTTGAATCTTTGGTCCTACCCTTCGTGGAAACCAAGGGACTGTCCTTTTTAATGACCATATCGAGGAGGGACACGGCGGAAGAAAGCAGACCGCCGGGATTATCTCGTAAATCGATAATGAGTTCTTTTGCGTCCTGATCCAGCAGTGATTTGAATGCGCTATGCATTTCATTAGGGGTATTGCGTGAAAAACGGTTCAAGCGCACATATCCTGTCGTTGGAGAAAGCATCCCCGAGTAGGTCACATCCTTCACCCTAATATCGGACCGAATTAAATTGAAAACGATCGGCTCATCTTCACCAAACCGTTTTACCGTTAATGTTACTTTTGTTCCCTTCTCCCCGCGGATTTTTGCCGCTGCATCATCAAAATTCATTTTTTTCACATCTTCGCCATCAACCATCAAAATGATATCACCGCTCAGGATGCCTGCTTTTTTGGCCGGCCCCCCATCCATGGGCGCCACCACCGACATGGTTTTATTCCGATATCCTAATTGAATACCGACACCGCCATATTTCCCTTTACTGAGCAGGTTCACCTGATGCTGTTCATCTTCAACCATATATACGGTATAGGGGTCTAAATTACGGGTGATACCCTGGATACTGGCTTTGGTGAAGGCCTCCGGGTCGAGTTCATCCACATAGGTGGCAAATATCTGGTTATACACCTGATTAAACAGGCGCTGCGATTGACCAATCTTGCGATAAAAACTAGATTGAGTAACCGCCAGTGAAGCAACGGCTGTTAAAACTGCAAAAGGGATAATGAGTTTGAATAAATATTTTTTCATGATATCAGTTGTCTTCTCCTCAATTCTGCTAAAATGGATCCATGGATATTGCCGATTGAATCATGCCCATCGATTACAACAAATCGTTCATGAAAGCGGTTGGCTAAATCAAGATAGGCATTTCGGACGTTGGCCTGCAATTCAATTCCGGCGCGCTCGATTCGGTCTTTTTCCATGCTTTTTCTCCGGGATGCCTCCTCCGGTAAAACATCTACGAAAAAAGTAACGTCAGGTTCCAAATCATAAGTGGCGAATTGATTTAATTTTATGAGCCAGTCTAAGTTAATTTTTCTTCCGCCTCCTTGATAAGCCAGGGTAGAGTCGGTGTAACGGTCAGCAATGACGTTGGCCCCGGCGTTGAGATTGGGTTGAATCACCTCATAAGTTAATTGGGCCCGGCTGCCGGTCATGAGCAGCGCTTCGGTCCGATCGCAAATATCATCCAAATGACGATGGAGGAGAATTTCTCGAATTTCCTCAGAAATGGTGGTCCCCCCCGGTTCTCTGACTAAAATTGTTTTTGTCCCGGCCTGGTTCATAGTTTCCACCAGCATTTTGACCTGTGTGCTTTTTCCGCACCCATCAATACCTTCAAATGTGATGAACTTTCCTCTAAAAGTAGACATTCGGGTCATCCTTACCAATCATAATAACAAATTCACCGCGTGGTGTATGATGATTAAAATACGATAATAATTCGGAAACTTTACCGCGAATCATTTCTTCGTGCAACTTCGTAAGTTCACGCCCGATCACCGCCGGTCGGTCTCCGATATTTTCAAGGATATCCTTCAGCGTGCGCAGGATGCGCTTGGGACTTTCATAAAAAATAATGGTCGCATCAATGGCACGTAAACGGTCGAGTTTAGCCTTCCGCCCTTTTTTATTGGGCAAGAATCCTTCAAAGATGAAGCGGTCGGTTGGTAAACCTGAGGCGACCAAAGCAGTGATGGATGCTGAAGCGCCCGGAATGGCTTCCACCCTCGCATCCGCTTCAATTGCGGCCCGAATCAATTTATAGGCGGGATCGCTAATCCCCGGCGTCCCGGCGTCGGTAACAACCGAAATGTCCTTTCCCGAATTCAAATGATCAATAATCTGGGGGATGCGCGTAAACCGGTTATGCTCAAAATAGCTCACCATGGGGGTGGATATTTCATAATGGTCCAACAGTTTTTTTGTCTGCCGCGTATCTTCAGCGGCGATTAGGGAGGATTCTTTTAAGATGCGCAGGGCCCGAAAGGTAATATCCTCCAGGTTTCCTATGGGGGTGGAAACGATATAAAGTACACTGCTTTCAGGCATGGAACCTATAGACGATTCATCGCCCGATTGATCATGCCCAGCCCCTGATCAATTTCGGATTGGGATATATTTAAATGAGGCCGGAATCGAATGGAAGTATGACCGCAGCCTAACATCAAAGCACCTTCTTCAGCGATCAATCTGAGTGCTTTATCACGCTGTTCAGAACTACTTAAATCAAAAGCGCCAAAGAGGCCCCTGTTGCGCACATTGGATACAACTTCGGGGTGATTTTTTTGTAGTGTTTCCAATCCTTTTTGTAAATAGGCGCCATTTTCGGAGACCTGTTCCAGCAGCTTTTCCTGCTCAATGATTTCCAAATAAATCGTAAAGCGGACCATATCCACCAGGTTGCCGCCCCAGGTCGAATTGATGCGGCTGGATTCTTTAAATACATGACCACCAACTTCATCTAAGCGATGACCGGCAAAAATGCCGCAAACCTGTGTTTTTTTACCGAAACTAATAATATCCGGCCGGCAATCGTCCCCATAATGCTGGTGCGCCCACATCTTGCCTGTGATACCGCCGCCCGTCTGCACCTCGTCATAAATCAGGAGAAATTCATGGGAATCAGCCAGTTTCCTCAATTGACGGAAAAATGATTCCCTAAAATGGTTATCGCCACCCTCGCCCTGTATCGGTTCAATAATGAGGCCGGCAATTTCACCTGGATATTGAGTCAGAGCGTCTTCAATTTGTTGAACCGCTTTCGCTTCTTCCCGCTTGACATCTTCAATGACAACATCTGATGCGGGGAAATGCAACTTCGGATTATCAATTCGCGGCCAGTCAAATTTTGGAAAATACTGTGTTTTACGTTGATCGGGAGAATCCGTAAGCGTCAGAGTATAGCCGGAACGGCCATGAAAACCTTCTTTAAAATGGAGGATTTTTGAACCGCCTTCTTTTTTCCCGGCGGATAAATTCTTTCGCACCTTCCAATCGAAAGCTGTCTTCAGGGCATTTTCCACGGCCAGGGAACCGCCTTCCACATAAAAAGCATAGGGCAGGTAATCGGGTTGAGCCAGCCGTCCCATGGCAGCTACAAACTCCGCCATTTGGGTCGAATAAATATCGGAGTTGGTCGGTTTATTGAGGGCGGCAATGGTGAGCCGTTCTTTATTTTCTAAAACATAGGGATGGTTATATCCCACTGACATGGATGCAAACATGGAAAATAAATCCAAATATTCTTTTTCATCACGTTCATCTACCAGCCATGAACCATGACTTTTTTCCAAGTCGATTACATGATCCATACCATCGGCCAGCATATATTGGCCAATACTCTCTCGCACATTTCCAGCTACAATATTAGTCATATTCTATTCCATATTCATTCATATTATGCGTGATACGCTATTCACTTAAATCAAATTCTATCCCCTGAGCCAAGGGCAGCTCGGCACTCCAATTCAGTGTATTGGTTTGCCGGCGCATGTATTGCTTCCATGCATCTGAACCGGACTCGCGGCCACCGCCCGTTTCTTTTTCACCGCCAAAAGCACCGCCGATCTCAGCACCGGACGTCCCAATATTAATATTGGCAATACCGCAATCGCTACCCCGATGGGATAAAAAATATTCCGCATGAGCAACATTGGTGGTGAACATGGCAGAGGATAATCCCTGGGGAACGTCATTATGCATTTCAACCGCTTCTTCTAATTTTTCAAATGGAATCACATAAAGAATTGGTGCAAATGTTTCCGTTTGGACAATTTCCCATTCATTCTTGGCTTTAACAATGGTTGGGGTTACAAAATTGCCATCCCCTTCTAATTGAGATCCGCCGCTCAGAACTTCACCGCCGGCTTCCTTCACCGCTTCGATGGCATCCAGGTAGTCATTCACCGCATTTTCATTCACAAGCGGTCCCATCAAGGTGCCATCTTCCATCGGATTACCGATATTAACTTGCTGGTAAGCATTGACCAACCGGTCTAAAAAGGAGTCCATAATGGTTTCATGAATCAGGATTCGCCGCGTTGACGTGCAGCGCTGGCCGGCAGTCCCTACAGCACCGAATGCCACAGCGGGTATAGCCATATCCAGGTTCGCTGTTTCGTCGATAATAATCGCATTATTCCCCCCCAATTCCAGGATGGTCTTTCCAAACCGGCCCGAAACCGTTGAACTGACATGACGCCCCATAGCCGTGGAGCCCGTAAATGAAATGAGGGGTAATCGTTTATCATTCAACATTTTTTCGCCAACGACAGAGCCGCGCCCAATTACGGATGAAAAAATTCCTGTATAACCGTTTTTCTCCATCACATCATTGCAAATATTCTGGACCGCAATGGCGCACAGGGGTGTACTGGAGGATGGTTTCCAGATTGTTGTATCCCCGCAAATAGCGGCGATAAATGCATTCCATGCCCAAACAGCTACGGGAAAATTAAATGCGGAGATCACCCCAATCGCTCCCATTGGATGCCACTGCTCATACATGCGGTGATCGGGACGTTCCGAATGCATGGTTTTTCCGTAAAGCATGCGGGACTGCCCCACGGCGAAATCGGCAATATCAATCATTTCCTGGACTTCCCCGTCGCCTTCCTGTTTTATCTTTCCCATTTCCATGGATACGAGACTGCCAAGCGCATCTTTCTTCTCACGCAGCGCATCACCCATTTCACGAACAAGCTGACCACGCACCGGCGCCGGCACTTTGCGAAAATCTTTAAAGGCGGCTTCCGCTTCTTGCACAATGCGTTCATAATCAGATTCCGTCGCCTGATAAACGCCGGCGATAATCTCACCTGTCGCTGGATTGATTGATTCCAACAATCCGCCATCCTGAGAAGATGACCATTTACCGGCGCCTGAACAGGCGCCATAATTCACATCATCAATACCAAGTTCTTTTAAAATGGATTTCATTTTTGGATTTCCTATAATGATTTCACAACATCGTCAATCGCATCGGCAATGCGATCAATTTGTTCAGCTGAAATTGTCAAGGCCGGTGCGACACGAACGGTGGAATGATGCGTTTCTTTGGCATAAACGCCATGCTTGAGCAATTCCACCGACACCTGATGCCCATCCAGGTTGGGTTCATCATGCATTTCAAAAGCAGTCAAAAGACCTTTCCCTCGGACTTCCTTAACCTTATCGGGAAAGGCGTCTTTCAGGGCATTAAACCGCGCGATTAACTGGTCACCACGTTCTTTAGACTTTTCTGCAAGGTTTTCATCAATCATAACTTTAATCGCATAAGTGGCCACCACGGCGCCAAGCGGATACCCTCCGAAAGTGGAGCCCTCCGACCCCGGTGTTAAGACGCCGATAACTTCGTCCCGTCCCGCCACAAAGGAAACAGGTAAAATACCGCCACCGGCCGCTTTTCCGCAACCCATGAGGTCAGGCTTTACACCATACAACTGATGGGCGAAATTGGCGCCGGTTCTGGCAAAACCGGTCTGAACTTCATCCATGGCCAACAGAATATTATGTTTTTTGCACAGCGCAGCAACTTGTGGCCAATAGTTATCATCGGGTACAATAACACCAGCCTCTCCCTGAATAGGTTCAACTAAATAAGATGCAATACGATCACCCTTTTCTTCGAATAATGCGTTCAAGGCATCAATATTATTATACTCAACCAATTCAATTCCCGGCACTTTGGGCCCAAAATCTTCATAGGCGTCCGGATCGTCTGATAAAGAAATGGCTGTCATCGACCGGCCATGGAAGTTTCCCCTGGCAGCCACAACAATGGCTTCATCTTTAGGAATCCCTTTGACGCGATACCCCCATCTACGGGAAAGTTTAAACATCAACTCCGGAGCTTCTACCCCTGCCACTTTGGGCACCACGCGATCCATTTCTGTTACCCCGGTAGCTGCCATTAAAAATGCGCCCATATATTTATGGCGGATCGAGCGGGGAACAGTGGGCAGTTTTTCTTCCGCCAAATGCTTGACGACTGCATCCACAATCGTTTGGTTCAGTTGTCCTTGGTTTACTGCTGAATAACAGCAAAGACCGTCAATTAATTCTTCTTCAATATAAGAGGAAACATCGTCAGGATTGGGCTTTCGGGCAATGAGTGTCGATGAATCTTTTACATGTGAAACAACAACATCTTCCAGTGGACTATAATTATTGCCACCCTTTTGTTTCTCAATATTTTCATGTTGGGCGGGCGTCAGATCGCCGAGGCGGACACCGTTAATCGTTAAATCATCACCAGAGCCGGTGATTGATACATTGGCCATGAATTACCCCTCGTAAATAATTGTTAAATGACTTGAAATAAGCCGGGAAATTTACATTTTTGCGGTTTGATTCAAAAGTGTTGTTCGCTTTTTGTTATAAGTAAGAAACGAATATAAAAACCAGCGGACTGGTAAAGATAAGCGAATCAAATCGGTCGAGTACGCCCCCATGGCCCAACAATAATTTTCCGGAATCCTTCACGCCCGCATCGCGCTTGAACATAGATTCAACAAAATCACCTAACTGACCGCAAACACCGATGATAAATGTGAGAATTAGAATTTGAATAAGGTTGATGTCATATTGAATAAACCCAATCATATCCATGATATAAAAAGTCGCGAATGATCCTACAATACCACCTATAAACCCAACAATGGTTTTTTTCGGACTAACGCGCTCGATCAGTTTTTTCTTTCCCCATAAAATGCCAAATATATAAGCGAAGGAATCGCAAATCCAGACTGAGAATATCATAGCCATTGTGAATCGGGCGCCATTCAGTGCATCCCAATTTCTTAGTGCAATCATCGTTCCTAACAGGCCGGCTACATAAACAACACCACCTAAAGTAACTGTAACATTTTCAAGAGGTTTTGGTTTACCGCTAAACATTTCCATAAACAGTCCAAGAATGATGAATAATGAAATGCTCGTCAGAATATTCTTGGGATGTGCATGAGGAAATTGGATATATATAAAACAAACGGAAAGGGTCAGCAGGATACCCACAAGCGCATTCGGATAAAGCCCCTTCCCTTTTTTCAAATTATAAAATTCAATGAGGCAGAGAATAATGACGAATTCAACAAATGCAGCGAAAATCATCCCACCTTCAATCAAAAGATAAATTATCAATGGAATTCCCAAAACAGTGATGGGTAGCCTCGTCCAAAACGAACTTTTCTTGTTCATACCAGTACGTCCAATTCTTTTTGTAATACTTTCACATGGATCGGGGTGCTGCCAAGCATTTCTCCATCAATATTCAAGGTATTCCGATCTTCCGGTTTGATAGAAAATTCGCTCACCTGGCGATAATCCACAGCCGGATCACCAATATGCTTTCCGCTAAACACTTTCGGGAATAATCGCAGTAATTTGACACGACCCACTTTTCGAGCAATGATAAGATCGATCAGCCCGTCATCCAACCGCGCCAGGGGCGCCATTTGCATCCCCTTGCCCGTGTGGATGGTATTACAACCCATGACAAAACCAAAATCAGCGCCAATTGTATTCCCGTCAATTTCAATCCGCGCAAATCGTTTTCGATGGCGGATTACCTCAAGTATGGAGGCAACATTATATCGTTGCGGCCCCAGCCATCTTAATTTTTCCGCCAGGTTATTGGCATCAGTGGGGATCCCCCACCCAACAATATTAAAACCATAATAAATAATACCATCCGCGTCACAGCGGAAAATATCAATGGGTCTCCGGCGACCGGTCACGATTCGCTTGGCCGCATTCACAGGGTCGAGACAATCCAAGTCATGCATAAAAGAATTGCCGGTGCCGCCGGTAATTAACCCAATGGGAATTTTTTGGCCATCTTTACGCGTCATAACCCCATTGATGACCTCATGCATGGTGCCATCGCCGCCAATGCAGCAAAATCCATCGTAGCCGGTCATATCCATGTCTCTCGCCAAATCCCGCGCATGGCCGGCATATTCTGTCTCAAGTATGGTTACATCGGCATTGGCGCTCTCAAATACCGGCATCACTTGTTCAAGGATTCGCGGCCCTTTTTTGGTCCCCCCGTGGGGATTGACAGTAATGTAGTAACGTGCCATACTAGTCCCGGTGTTTCATATATTGATTATCGCCCCACTCAATCACTTCAATTTTTACCTTTGCCGTGCCATTATTGACAAACCCCAGTTTTTTTGCGGCACCGTAAGAACAATCCAATATACGTCCTTTAACGTAGGGACCGCGATCATTGATACGCAAAATAAGCGATTTATTATTCTCTAAGTTCGTCACGCGGACGATAGTATTCAATGGGAGAGTTTTATGGGCTGCGGTCAGACCGTACATATCATATACTTCGCCATTGGCGGTGAGTTTACCGTGAAAGTCTTCCGCATAAAAGGAGCTCACGCCCGTCATCACTTTCCGATGTTTGATATTTGCTTTTGTGTTCAATGCTGGCGGTTTTTTTGCTTTTGACGACGAAGGTTTCTCCGGACCAGTGCGATATCGTGGTGAATTCGAACATCCGCTAATCACTGCTAAAACCATGATTATTAAAATTAATTTTGGCATGGTTCAGGAGTGGGCGCGAACCGATCCAATTAAATCAGCAGAAGAATTTCGATTGGTTTCATTCAAAATTGTTTTGAATGAATCAAGTATATCTTCACCAATGCCGGGATGCCTGAAATTGGCTGTACCCACTTGCACAGCAGCCGATCCCGCCATCATATATTCCACCACATCTTCACCATTCACAATTCCACCCATACCAATAATTGGAATTGATAATTGTTGATATAATTTATGGACCATGGCCAACCCGATGGGCTTAATTGCCGGTCCTGACAATCCGCCGTAGGTCGTATAAATATTACTGTTTCCTGACTTGGCGTCAACACTCATCCCTACGACAGTATTGATGGCTGAAACAGCGTCAGCACCTGCATTTTGAGCACTCAGTCCGATAGAGACAATATCTGAAACATTGGGGCTTAATTTCATGATCAGCGTCCGTTCCGTTAAAGCACGCAGCTTTTCCGTCAATTTAGCTGTCATATCGCAATCTACACCAAATTCCATACCGCCCTTTTTCACATTCGGACAGGAAATATTGATTTCATACCCCACAATCACCGATGAAACAGATTCCACCATTTCCATAATTTCAACGTATTCCTGGATATCGGTCCCCGCAATATTCATAATTATTTTTGTAGAAAGGTCTTCATAGATTGGCAGCAAATCGCGGATGTAGCGTTCAACGCCTATATTGGCCAGGCCGATTGAATTGATCATGCCGGAGGGTGTTTCAACAATACGCGGCGGGGGATTCCCCTCCCTGGGCTGACGGGTAATTGATTTTGTTACAATAGCGCCTAACCGATTTACATCCACCAATTCCGGTGCTTCCGTCCCATAACCAAATGTACCGGACGCTACCCAGATTGGGTTGTCGTATGATTCTTTTCCAATTTTTATTTTGAGATTAGCCAAAATTGATATCTTTCGCTTCATAGACGGGGCCATCCAGGCACACTAATGAATATTTTTCATGGTAGCTATGGTCCTGGACCTCTGAGTTTTCCCTGAATATGACACATCCCTGGCAAAGGCCGACACCGCACCCCATATAACTTTCGACAGATAACTGAGCGGGAACATTGTTCGCCAAAGCAAAGTTCCGCACCGCTTCCAACATGGGCTCAGGACCACAAGCATACAAGTAAGCGTTGGTATTTTCTTTGACGCTTCGTTCTAAGGGCCCCATAACCGTTCCTGCTTCACCGGTAGTGCCGTCATCGGTGGTAAGGTAAATATTTTTCGTCGGCTCATGGTCAATAAAATGTTCATCACCGGAACGGGCGCCGATAATGATTGTATGATCCACCCCGCCATCATCGCACTCATTTTTTAAATTAAGAATCGGAGCTAATCCCACACCGCCCCCAACTAATATCGGAAATGCACCATTATGCCAATTTGAAAATGTATTGCCCAGCGGCCCCAGCAATTCTACTGAATCGCCTGGTTTCTTTTGGGATAGAATTTGAGTTACACTGCCAAATATCTTATATATAATCGAAACAGATCCATCTTGAGCCGAAGCAATACTCATTGGCCGCCGCAATGGGTGCTGCCAACCATCCATAGCCAGAATATTGATAAACTGTCCGGCGCCGGTGTAAGCCTGGGCTATTTGAGCTGCTTCAAAATGCATTTCCCAAATATTGCGTGCTACTTCGCGGTTTGATTTTACCCGGGCGCGTTCAACGATCATGGGTTTCCGAGGTATCCGCAAGGACAGAATTTAAAAAGACAACACGATTTTCAGCCGGCACAGCCTGGTCAGAATTACGGTGGTATTTCAATATCCACTCATAATATTTCAGAGCACTGTCCGGTTGGACAAAATGGTAATCATATTGATAAGCCAAAAAATAGGCAGCCTTTGCACCGGTTTCTGACACCGTATCCTCATTCACAATCTCCCGATAGTTGTCAATCGCTAAGGCTGAATTGGAACTCCAATTTTGCTCTGCTGAAATCAATTTTTCATCGGAAGTCGAAGCCGAAGGTTTATAGCTCCCATCTGCATGAATGATCGCTAAGGCATAATCCGTTTTAGGGAATTCATTAATGATGCGCTGTTTCAACTGCTTTACAGATGCGGTATCACCCTTCTCCTTCAGGATTACGGATTTTGCATACAGCGCTTTAGGGACTAATTGGGATTGACTTGCATATTGAATCAATTGCTCAAGGTAAATGAGTGCAGAATCACTTCGTCCAAAATGAAACGCTTCCAATTCAGTCATGCCATATAAAATTATAGCGATTTCATTTTGCTCATTCTCAGAAAAAAGGGACTCAGCAACCGTATCAGATTCTGCAATCCGTAGTGACCACGGTTCCAAATCTAATTGGGTTTTTTGATAAGCTTTAATTTCCTTAATCCTGACTTGGGCCGGTTGTCCATAAAGGGACTGGCGGTGTTCTTTCCCGACCAACCCGAATTGTTTGAGGGCCGTTTCCAAATCCCAATCATCGTGAATGGAATAATTCCCCAGCTTATAATAGGCTTCGGCGGAAGCTTCCGTTTTGGGATAAGCCTGAACGATAGACTCGAGCCTGTTTTTGGCTTCGGACACCTTATTTTGCTGTTCATATAATTTGGCCAATTCCAATTCTAGACCAGCATAGATTGACTGATAATCTTCATCCAAAAGCATATTTTTAATTGAATTAGCGACTAAATCTAAATCGCCTTTTAAGCGGTAAATCTGCACCGTTTTCAGATGCCCTTCCTGTACCCGTTTTTTGGATTGGGAATTTTTGATGACCTGCCGATACGCCGTAAGAGCGCGATCATACACTTTATCTTCGAAGGAGAGTTCAGCGATACGGTAATAAATCTGTCCCTTTTCATTGGGGTCCCGGATCTTCTGGGCGGCTTTTTCAAGATGATCCATCGCTTCAGACTGCATGTTCTGTTCAAGGTATATTTCAGCAATGGCCAGGTACACTTTCGCTTCCATATCGGCCCTGAGATTAAATTCTAATAATGCATTTAATCCGTTTATGGCCGGCTGTGGTTTGTTTTGTTTCCATTTGATCAGGGATGTCCAAAATTCTACTTCCACGTGGACTGCATCACCAAATTCATTTTTCATTTCCCCTAAGGTACTGGTCACTGCACGGTATTCGCCCCGATGAAAATGGGATTGGGCAATCAGAGAAAGGGCGGATTTTTTTAATTTAAAGTCTGGATATCTTTCAAGGGTAAGCAGAGATTTTTCAATCACCTTTTCATAATCATTGAGAGCGGATTGGGGAAGTTTTTCACCACGGTTTTCGAGGCGGACTTTCTCCGCTTTTTCAAAATATTCTTCCGCATTGTAGAACGTATTGAAGTAAGCTTTGAAATTGGCACAGGATATAAAAATAAGGCCCGTCATAAGTATCCAGGTCCGGGCCGGTGTATAAATGCGATTTTTAAGCATATTTTCTACCCAGAAGTTCCTTCATTCCAATCAATATTTAAAAATAATTTATTCCATGCGATTGAAATGGATTATGCCCCTTTTCATGAGTCTCGGATTCATCATTGCCCAGGTGTCTGTTTTTGAAGCAGAACCGGGCTATATCGTTGTAAAAGCCGACACAACCACCGTTCCCGTTTATATTGACGGCACTTTAATCGGGCATACACCATTGGATCATCCCATCCCGGTCATGGAGGGCCTTCACCATATCACCCACCATCCTCCATCCATTCAGGATCCATTTTTACAATACGCCAAAACGGACGCTGTAAAACAAGTATTTGTTTTGAGTGGGGATACGGTCAATGTTCGCCTGGATACCCTTCTCCTGGCGGATCAATTAGCCCAGGCAAAAAAGGAATACTATTTCACAAATTATGTTGGGATTGGCCTCGTCATTTTACTCCTATGGCAAATGTGGATTTTGGCGAATTAATCCTTCAAACAATTGTTTTCATGACATGAATCATCCCTAAATTCAAGTATGAGTAACAATCAAAATTTAGATAATTCAGTAAAGTTTCGTCCTGATTATAAATGGCCTGAAGCGGGCTCAGAGCGGAATTGTCCAAAATGTAACAACCCGATGCAATTACAGGCTGATGTGCGGGATTATTATGGCAAACCCTGGTGGTGCCATACCTGCCAGTGGCAGTTTTCTGAAGAAGATTTAAGCGGTAAAAACGCTTAAGCTTCAATCAATTCTGAATAATCCGCCATTATATTATCAACCACCCACCTGACCAGGACATAATCATCCAATAAACCGATTTGGGGTGAGCTATCGGGGATTTCGTCATATTCTTCCAGGAAATATTCCAGGGCAAAAACGATTCTTTTTTGCAGATCTTCATTCAAGTTCGGTAAATCTCTCAAAATACCGAACAGTTTTGATATATCGGTGACGAGAACAATTTGGTAGTCAAGCAGGGTTGGATGAGAAACCAGACGCTCAATCTTTTTGGGCACTTCATTTAACACTGCGGGGATGACATGCAAATCAATTGCCGCGATCCGTTTTTCGTACCTTGCCTTATCTTCTTGTGTGAGTTGGAGTTGGTCTGAACGTTTCATCCTTGGTAATTTAGATTAAAACCATGAAATAAATTCAATATGAATGCAGAAGAAATAATTAAGAACAAATTGTCCGAACATATGGAACTGACCCATCTGGATCTTCGTGACACAACGGGCAAACATGTCCACCACCAGAATTTCGACGGTGGCCTCCATTTGTCTGCCACGATAGTCTCCAATGATTTTGAAAATAAATCATTAATTGAACGGCATCAACTCGTTTATACTGCCCTCGGATCCTTGATTAAGAATGAAATCCATGCATTCAGTATGAAAACCTATACTGCCCAAGAATGGAATGCGCATGTCTCTTGATGTCTTAACGATTTCCTATCCCGATTCCAACGCGGCAACTCTCTTTGAAAATTCACTCAAAGATTCAGGGTTTGCGGTCATTAAAGATCATCCAATTCTTCCTGGTCTAATTGATGCAGTGTACCAGGAATGGGAATCGTTTTTTGCCGGAAAAGATAAATTTGATTATTTATTTGACGAAGAAAAACAGGACGGCTACTTCCCTTATCTTACGGAAAATGCCAAAGGATATGACGCCAAAGATTTAAAGGAATTTTATCACATATATCCTTGGGGACGCTTGCCGGAATCCATTGGGCATTCTACGATGGAATTATATCAAGCACTTACGGACATGGCTTCTACGCTGTTAAGTTGGGTCCAGACTTGCGCTCCCAGTGATGTCAGCCAATTATTTTCAATTCCGCTGCAGGAAATGATCAAAGGCAGCCAATCCAATTTATTCCGTGTCCTCCATTATCCCCCCCTTTCCGGGAATGAGGAACAAGGCGCCATCCGCGCGGCTGCCCATGAAGATATTAATCTATTGACCGTTTTAGTCGCCGGGAGCCAGCCGGGGCTTCAAGTGATGGATATGAGTGGGGAATGGAACGATGTCAGTTGTGATAAAGGGACGATTGTGGTCAATTCCGGTGATATGTTGAAAATGGCTTCCAATGAATATTATCCTTCCACAACACACCAGGTGATCAACCCACCCCGTTCTGCCAATGTGAGCCGCTATTCTATGCCCCTATTCCTGCATCCCAGGGATGAAGTTGTATTAAGTGAATTCCACACAGCCGGATCCTATTTAAATGAACGCTTGGAAGAAATCGGTCTTAAATAGCTTTATCCCTATCGAAAGTACTTTTAGCATCGAGCAAGGTTGCTTGATGTACTTGTACGACAATCATCCCTGATTGTCGTGATCCACTTTTCCAATTTTTTGAAGATATAAGGCTCTTAGGCAGATTAATCGCAATCATTGGTTTGGGCCTTTCTTTAGCTCGACCTATCTGGGGATAATCAAGTAACCCATTTTAACTTACACAAGACGATTGGTAATGAGTTGAGTTCGGAATTCCATGAATTGGGACTTTTATATACAAGTGTTGGGGTAATTTTATTTTACCACCGCCCCTATGCCCAGCCCTTCCTTCATTACCAAAATGTAGCGGGAAAGCTCTCGTCTAATCCGTCGGTAGCCGGCCAGGGAAGGAGGAGATTTAATCCCACAAACTCTTACTGGCTTCTAATCATTAAGTAATCGTCAAGCAAGGATGCTTGACGCACATAGTCTATGGTTGTTTTCCACTCTTCAGCATTGCTTCCCGCGTTGCTTTAAATTCCGTTCCGTCTCTCCATTTTGGCCATACGTCATGCTGACCAAGGGCGTACCCAACCCTGAATAAAATCCGGGCATCCTCAACCATGCCTGAGAAATCCCAATCATCCTTGACTTCATCGGATACGCCGTGATATTCGTCATTGGTGTATTCATCTTTTTTCTGCTGACCGTATTCTTTCCCTTTCCCGACAACATCCAGGCCGCCATCCACATAGAGGGCCGGGACGCCCTGTTTGGCAAAGGCAAAATGGTCCGACCGGTAATAGTAGCCCTTTTCCGGTTCAGCATCGGGAATGAGATACTTATCATCCTGGGCTACCGCATGTGCAAATACCTGATCCAATTCTGAATTACCTTTCCCGACAACGATCAAGTCCTTGGTTCGGCCGTATGTATTGCCCATGGCATCAATATTAATGACGGCCACCGTTTTCTCCAACGGATAAAGGGGATTGATACTGTAATACTTTACGCCGAGAAGCCCCTGTTCTTCTGCCGTCACGGCAAGGAATAAAATACTGCGCTTAGAACCCTCCGCAAGGTTGGCGAATGCTTCCGCCACAGCCATGATCGTTCCGGTACCTGATGCATTGTCATTGGCGCCGTTATAAATCTGGTCACCATCCAATTTTGTATTTTTCCCTAAATGGTCCCAGTGAGAGGTATAAATAATATATTCGTCTTTTAATTCAGGATCGGTGCCTTCATATTTAGCGATTATATTATTCGAATCAAAACGGCGGACAGCATTGATCATTTTACTGGTGAATTTCGCATTTAATGGAAACGCCTTAAAGTCCGGGTTTACGGCGGCAGCTTTCTGCTTGTGATAGTCCAATCCATTCATTTTGAATAATCGTTCTGCGGAAGCCGAGGGGATCCATCCCTGGAAAGACAATGGCGTTATATTCGGATTTTCAATCGTGAGCTGTTCACCGTCATAGCCGCCTTGAAGAACGCCAAACGGGTATCCCGCCGGTTCCGTCTCATGGATGACAATGACGCCTTCCGCACCCTGGCGAAGGCCTTCTTCAAATTTGTAGGACCAGCGCCCATAATAGGTCATGGCTCTACCGCCGAAAATATCATCATCCAATTTATCGTTTTTCATCACCGGCGGATCATTCACCAGGACAACAATCACCTTCCCCTTCACATCCACACCATCAAAATCATTCCAGCTATATTCCGGTGCATTCACGCCGTATCCGCAGAAAACCAAATCGGCATTTTTGATATTCACTGCTTCCTTTGTTTGGAAAGAATTCCCAACGATCTCTTGCCCCACATCCATCACCCAGCGTTCATCAGTGGTGATAATCTGCGCTTTCATGTCAGAAATGACACCCGTCATGGTGGCTTTTTGGATCCAGGTCCCGTCGGGATTTCCTGGCCTTAATCCTAAACTTTCATAAGTTTTAGAAAGATATTCCACGGTGAGGTCTTCCCCCACTGTGCCGGGGAACCGTCCTTCGAATTTATCCGATGATAAGGTGGATATATGTTTGCGTAACAATTCTCCTGTAATAGCATCCTGGGCATTCAGGGCATCCCGGGAATGGACATATCTATTCCACCCTTCTTTGGGTTTTTCACAACCAGTAAAAATGATAATCGAACAAAGGATTAAAGTTTTTTTCTTGAACACGTTTCGCTCTCCGTTAAATATTCTTGATGAAAATGGATTATTTCGTCGAATTTTGGGCGAGTAATTTCGAATTGCCGAAGGATTGATACAAGACGGACAAAATAAATACCAATATGATCAATTTTTGCGTGACGACATTAGACACTAACGAAAAATCAGATACGCTTGGATTCGGTCCCAATTCTAAGACCAGAATATAAAGAAAGATAAGCACCGCAAATATAAGATATCCGATCGCATACTGATTCTCAAAGCGGTGATGTTTATACAATACAATGGTCAGCAGGATCGCGCTAACCAGGAATGAGCGAAAGGCCCACTTAACAAAGAAAATATGGGGACCGATAAAAAAATTGTGTGGTGTAAAACCCACACCGATAAAACAGACAGCACCGATCACACCGGCGACAGCGGCAACTTTGGCCATGAATGTTATGGAAGTATTTTGTCTAAATAATTTTGTGAAGTAGAAAAAATATCCCACAAAAGAATCACCGCAGGTTAGCGGAGAGGGAGGGATTCGAACCCCCGATGCCCAAAGGGCATACCGCATTTCGAGTGCGGCGCATTCAGCCAAGCTCTGCCACCTCTCCAAAAATCAGGGTGCGAATTTACGTGTTTCTACGAACTCTGAAAAAATCCTGGATCAAACTTAAGGATTGCCCTTCCATAACACCGCCCTTTACAGCCACTTTCGTTTTAAAACGGGGATCACCACATAGTTGATATAAAGATCCGCAGCAGCCCGCTTCTTCGTCATAACATCCGAAAACAACCATCTTAAGTCGCCCATTCACAATCGCTCCGGCGCACATAGGACACGGTTCCTTGGTGACATACAGAAAACAATCATTCAACCGCCAGTCCCCTAACGTATTGGCAGCGGCGGTAATGGCGATAATTTCCGCATGGGCCGTAGGGTCTTTTAATAGTTCCCGCTGGTTAAACCCTTTTCCGATAACTCTTCCTTCATGCACTACAATTGCACCCACCGGTATTTCCTCAGCGTCATAGGCTTTTTCAGCCTGAATAAGGGCCTGTTTCATCCAGAATGTGTGGTCTTGTTTCATAGGTAGCCTATTTGGTCATTAGATAATCCTGAAGCGTCATGATCTGCTTGGCCATTTCTTTGCGGCCAACCAATGATGTATCGGTAACCGGAAGTTCGCTCGATTTCAATGAATCCAAAATAATGGTTACCTGCAAAATCGTCGAATCAAATTTTCCGACAGCATAATAGGATGCAGCCAGGGTAATGCGCACATCCAAATAATTGAGCAATGAATCGTGGGTGAACATCCACCCCGCTGTTAAGGGTTTCACAGTAGAATCCAGGAAAGCGCGGCCATATTCAATCGCTTTAGTATCTTTCCCTTGGGCATGGTGTGCAAAGGTTAATCCAGCCAGGATTTCGGATTGGACATCCGTAGGATTCCAGGCATCCTGTTTTTTGGTCAATCCGGTATTGAATTGAGCGATACTGCTGTCTATGACCATCAATTTGGCATAGGACCAACCCAACCCGTTATAACCGTCTTTCCATTTCTCATCTTTTTTAACCGCATCCTGGAACCATGTATTACTGGTCAGGTAATCCTTTGTTTCGTATAAAACCCACCCGTATTCCGCCATATCCTCCGCCGTAGCTAAGAATTTTTTCCGACAGCCATCCAGGGTGATCAACCCGATAACCGTCAGAAATAATAAGGTGGTTTTATGGAAACGACCGATCATCGTATTAGCATAATCTTCTTCGTTTGACTGCGACCCATATCGGTCAGCAGATGGACAAAATAAATCCCCGAAGCTACCGGCACACCATTCTGGTCTTTCCCATTCCATTTCAAACGATATCTACCAATACCCTGCTGTTCATTCACCAGCGTTTTCACATTACGCCCAAGGATGTCATAAACGGTCAAATTCACTTTCTGGAACGGACCATCTACAAATCCCAAATCATATACAATGGTCGTTACAGGATTGAAAGGGTTGGGATAATTTTGATTCAACGCAGTTTGGCCCGGAACAATGAGTGTTTTCGGTCCCATCCTGAAATAGCCCATTTTCTCGGTGTAGGCCAACACACGATTTCCTTGCGTGATGGAAGGCAACTCAACCCAACCGCTACCGGTTGATCGCTGGTAAAGGGCCAACTCTTCATCTTGGCCCGGCATGGATATTTCAACTGATTTCTTAAAGCGGAATGCTTCATTACCAAGCAAATAAGAGGCCCGATCGTTGAAATATGGTTCGAATAAAGTTGAGTCCAATATCATGATAGATTGATCAAAATCTACCGCACCATTTCGTCCAATAACATGGAATTGACCATCGGCACTTTTGCCCGACCAGGCACCATACATTTTTGCTAAGGTGAGCCCCAAATTTTGCGTAACGGACGTATCACCAACCACACCCTTGGCGGCCACTTCAAACGTATAGGTTCCTTTTGCCTTAAAGCTATAGTGTCCCACATAAGTATAGGCGGCCGCCGTGTCCAGAGTCACTGCCTTAGACTGAACTTTCAGTGTAAGGTCCTGTGTTTTTCCCACCGAATCTACGAGGAAGATCTCGTAATAATTGGTGAACGCATTGTTTTGGACAACGTACATGCGGATCTCAGGTCGCGGTACACGCTGGACTTTAACGATAAATGTGTCTATTGCAGACGTATCGTTATCGGCGGCCGTAATTTTTAATTTGATTTGATTACTTAATGTGTCAGCTGGGTTCCATGGCCCAAAGCCTTTTTTAAACCATAATGTATCCGGTTTGAATTTTACTGTGTCTTTACGTGCGGAACTTTTATACACAAACCCAGTCGCGGTGCTATCATATGCTATGGAAGGCTTAATCGTTATGTTGCTCCCATAGGTCAGCGGTAAAATGGAGATAGTTAATGTGGAATCATCCACATCAGTTAAATAATTGGCAAAATCCAGGTATAGGGAATCATTCTCCTTAATGGTTGTATCCGGCAGATTAGCCCAAATGGGTGGGTCATTAATCGGTTTGATCGAGAATAGGACTGTATCGCTACCGGACAAACCACCGGGGTCAGTGACAGTGAATTCAACCATCATATCAGATGATGTGTAATAATTGGTATCGTTAGAAGCCGTATCCGTGGGCATAATCCAGGTAAACACAGAATCACCCTTGACCAAGGAATCCACTTTAATGGGATCCTTAAACTGATTCACATTAGCAGGGTAAATTACAAATGCATTATTTTTTTGTATAATTGTTGAAGAGGGGAATTCATCCACCAGTCTGGTAATGAAAGTCTTTTTGAATTCATCGTCGAAGTCAGAAAGGAATCCAGTTTTCGCTATCGGATACCCCCCCTTACCCGGCAGCGTCGAAGCAATCCTGAAAGAAAACTTTAGAGCGGTAGTGTCATTATCCTCGTCATAGGAATATTGCGTCAAGTTTATCGAATCACTATTAGCCCCTTCAAGAAATTCCAACTTGGCTACAGAGGACAGATTGATGATCGGTGCATCGTTTACCGGCAAGGCAGTAATATTGATATCAACTGTATCTTTCAAGGTCCAATTATCCGTAACAATCACACGGAATACATAAGCCGCTGTGTCTAATTTGGTGGGCGTAAAGGTGACTTTGCCATCCGTTGTAACGGCAGCTGCCAAGGTGTTAATCACCGTCGAATCAATCGGTGTTTTAGTCGTATCCAACTTCATGGTGGTTAAAGTATAGGAAAATACATCTGACCTCAAAGTGAGTAAATCTTTGTCATTCACTGTTAACAGCTGTTCCCACAAGACGTCTTCCTTGGCCGTCGTATCAGCGATTGAATCCGCAACCGGCCGGGCATTATGCCTGACAAATGGGCTCGAAATGGCATTGGCATTGTTTGGATCTGAAGTATTCCCTGCAACATCCACCGCCCGTACATGGGTACGATATCGCCGAAGATGGGTCAATGCAAATGTATCCACAACAACAGAATCTGTTTTATTTGCGTGGGCTCTAAAATCCCTAAATAAAGTATATGTCGTGGCTGCCGTGCTGTCAGCCCCTTGATAAAGGGCATATTCAAATCGATCAATACCGGATGCTTTTTCATTGACTTGAACCGGATCTAACCAATTTTTAATTCCAAAACCTACCGTATCGCTGGTCCAACTTAAATACCGGTTAACGGTTAGAAGATTTGATTTATCGTAAGCTGTGAACAGGGTATCGGTTATGTGGGTGCCGATCGTTGGCGGAAGGGTATCCAAAACAAAGAACGATTCACTTGGCGTTCCCTCAGTTGAATTAAGGGCCTTATCATAAATCAAAGCCCGCACATCAATGGTATCGCCCTGAACCAATCCATTGCTGGTTAAAGCAGTCATAATATCCGGTTTTTTCCTGAAAAAGGATTTTCCTGTCCCGAGTCCTTCCGTAGAGTCTTGGGGCGCAAAAGGATTCGATGTATAATTGGAACTCACACTGGCCCAACTATTCACCATTTTATTTCGGACACGGGCCTGGATGTCTACATAGCCACCGCCCACCAATGATTTGTCGGTGGCGTCAATATTTACCAATACCTTGATACTGTCTGTCTCACTATTGATATACCACCCTTTTTTAGTCTCCACGGTCAAGGATACATTCGTATCACCTTGAGACGTAGCCAATCCGGTTGTGAAGGCTGCCGGCACTGTATTATCCACCGTGAATTTTTGTGTGTCCGTGAAGGCGGTCGCCAGATTTCCCGCCACATCATAAGCTGTAAAAGAAATTTTGGCGGTCCCATCATTCTTGGTTCCTGTCGGCAGATTGAATTTCCAGGTCCAGGTGGAATCACTGTTGGCGCTGCTGGTTTTGGCTTGTCCTGTAAACGAATCGGTTGAATTGGAGCCATAAGTCACATCCAGGGTCGGTTCAGGATTTGTCCCCGCCGGCTCACTCATTTTAGCGATGAGTTCTAACTCATCATTGCCCTTACCAAACTTAACTGAATCCGCCTTATACTTATTCGTATACCCATTGTAAACAGTTTGTATCGTTTTATTATAATAATGGGCCGAAATGGTGGGTACAGTAGCGTCAATGATTACATTGGTTAAATCATCACTTTCCGATTTGTTTCCCGCTGTATCCTCACTAGTTACATACATAGTATACGTACCATCAGCCAGATTATTGATCGGTGTAAGACTAATTGATGTCCCTGCGGCCGCAACCGTATCATAAGCAGCCAGTAACGTATCAGGAGTTGCACTTACCCGATAAAGGTTCATGAACGAGCCCGCCTCAACACTTGAAATATCAAACTGTGGTTTTTGGGTTTTCGTAATATTATCCGTCGCACTTTGGCCAAAATCTGATGCAGCCGCCATGTCGGGCGCCGTAGGTTTGGAAGGGGCCACATTATCAATCACGAAGGCCAATACCGCACTGGTGTCCTGGATATTCCCGGCGGAATCAACGGCAATAATCCCGGCTGTATGATATCCATTGGCTAATGCCGAACTAACCTTAAACGTGTCCGTGGAGACTTGTGACATGATTGAATCACGGCCGACACTACTGCCAGCATCGATGACCAATCGTAATGAATCAATGGTTGAAGATAAACCGGTCATGATAAAATGCGGCTGAAGTGTATAGGTGATATTGTCTTTATTGGTCAGGCCCGTATCATCCGTGTTTATCATATCCGGTGTATTTGGTACATCCGGTGGAATGGTATCAATCCTGACCGTAATTGAGGTGGCATCACTGCCCCAGTTTCCCGCTGCATCCTTTGCCACAGCCGAAACAAGATAGGTACCATTAGCATGACTGGTGGATGTCAAATCTTTTTCAGTTGAAATTGTTTTTTCCCTAACATCAATTGCACTGCTTTGAGCAAGGGCAACGGCCGTAGTGGCAATTTTCAGGAATACCGAATCGGTATTGGTCAAATTCGTTAAGGTAATAGTAGGCGTATCATCTTTTGTCAGATTATCCCAATCAGCTATTCCCGTATCAGACGAGGATTTTAAATCAACCACAGGTGTTGAAGGATCTGTTTCATCAACGATTAGAGTAGTTGAAGAGGCTGATCCCGTTGTTGTATTTCCCGCCGCATCCATCAAAATGGCCTGAAAACTGATTACATCACCTTCACTAAAACCGGATAACTGCTCAACATCCGTCATATTATTTGTCACACTGGGGCCATTAACATTAACTGACTTTGTAGAATTAACATCCGAAGATGAAATAAGAGTCCAATTACTATAGTAAGAATCTGGATAGCTTGTGGGGTCATATGTACTGAAACCAATTCTCGATCCACTGCCAATATACTCATAAGTACCATCAGCTTCCGCTTCTACCATCAAACGGCCATTCTCCAAGGAACCGTCATTGGCTATGGGGATACTGACATTTATGGCGGTGTTATCTCCATTCCAATAGCCTGCCACCACTTCATCAGTCACTGTGGTAACAGAACCAACCGTAAAAGCGGCTGGCGCCGTTTCATCAACCGTTAAGGTAGTTGCGCTGACGCTGTGGGTGGTACTGTTCCCCGCTTTATCTGTTAACACTGCTTTAAAGCTGATTACATCGGGATTGGGGTACTGGTCACTATATCCGCTTAAACCTTCAATATTTGCCGCCGTTAAAGTGATTTTTTTATAACCGGCCGTTACATCAGCAGCGAGGATTGAATTTGATGATCCAATATTTTCAAAGGTTTCGTTTGCTTCGGCGGTTAGTTGGATCGTCCCCCCTTCCAAACTGGCATCGGATGAACTCAACAATACTTTGATTGTGGCACCGGTATTGGAGGCATTCCAGTATTTGGCCATAATGGTTCCACCGGTTGTTACAATGGAATCCACTGTGTTTGCACCGGGCACAACACCATCAATCCAAATATCTTTTTTCTGTTTTAGGGCGCTGGCATCGGCGATACCCGGCAAGGTTAAAGTGGCATTATTCCCGGCCACATCTCGAATCGTTCCATTATTAAGCACCAGTGAACTGGTATTAATATAATTCAAGTCAGCACTGTATTGGCCGGACCCGACAGTGAACCTGAAAATAATATCAGTTGAACCCGTCCCGGAACTGTAGGAAGCCGTTGTTGTTGATGATCCCGGTGATTCATCCGTATCCAACGAAATGTAGGGCGTTCCGGCGGTTGTAACGACATTGACTATACCATCAAATTTTACAGTGAGAGGGACAAGATCACTAATTTTAAAGGGATTTGAATCAGTTGTATCCGATGAAACAGAACTCACCGTTGGTACAGTCTGGTCCACAGTGAGGGTTGTACTACTTGAACTACCAGTGGTCGCATTGCCGGCTACGTCATCAATCCGTGCCCTGAAAGTAATTACATCACCATCGGTGAATCCGGAAATAGCTTCTAACTGGGCAGCGGTTAAAGTCATTGTCACGTTTCCACCTAAATCACTATTGGCAATTTGAGTTGAATCACCCACATCTTCAAATGTGCCGTCCGCTTCTGCTTGGATCTGTATCCACCCGCTTTCAAGCGTGGATTCATTTTCAACCGGAACCACAATAGTAACAGCCGTATTATGTGAATTATAATACCCTGAAACAATCGGTTCTGTAACAGTAGCAACTGCACCGGTAGTAAATGCACTTGGGTCAACCTGATCAACCGTTAAAGTTGTGGTGGAAGCTGTACCCGTAGTTTGATTTCCCGTTCCGCCGGCCCCATCGGCATAATCCTCTAAAAGAGCTGTAAATGAAATTACGGCCCCGGCGGCAAAACCTGTGATATTATCGATATCACTCTCAGCTACGGTAATGGTCTTACTTGAATTTAAATCACCGGCAGTGATGGTATATGCAGAAGAAACATTGGCATAAGCATTGGCGCCCACTTTAGCCTGGATGTACAACTTCCCATTTTCCAAGGAGGCGTCATTGGCAATGGGGACCGTTACTTTTACATCCGTATTATCAGCATTTAAGTAGCCAGAAACAACCGGAGCGCCTACTGTTACAACTGTTCCTGTTTGAAACGCTGTAGGTGAAACGCCGTCAATATTCACTTCATAAGCAGCGGCCATTGTACCGACAGCAGGCAAAGTTAATGTGGCATCATTTCCGGCTGTGTCCCTTATATAAGTACCGGCGCTCAGTGAACTGGTACTTTCATAATCCAGATCCGTAGAATAATGAGTTGACCCGACCGTATAAGCAAATGTTACAGCGGAACCGGAAAGTCCGGATTTGTCAACTGCAGCACTCACGGTACCGGGAGTGTTATCTGTATCCATAGTCAGTTGAGGTGTACCGCTAATGGAGACGTTTTCATCAAAATTAACCACAATATCAACCGATTCAGCTAGTTTATAATCTCCATTAGTGCTCGTCACGCTTGAGACTGTCGGTGCGACGGTGTCTACCGTTAAAGTTGTAGAGCTGGCGGTTCCTGTTGTTGCATTACCAGATTTATCGGTGATAATTGCTTTCCATCCGATAACATCACTCTGAGAATACCCACTTAATTCGGTCACATCTGTATTACCAGTCCCAGACCCAGACGCCGTCATAGTAATATTTGTATTTAAATCACTTGAGGTAATTGTATACGATCCACCAATATTTTCATAGGTGCCATCCGCTTCAGCACGCAATTGCACTGTTCCATCTGTGAGACTGTTATCATTAGCGATGGGGACAGTGACACTGACACCGGTATTTGAGCCATTCCAATAATTGGCCGTTACATTTCCCCCTGTCGTCACGACAGCACCGACAGAAAATGCAGCCGGGTCATCTCCATCAATGCCAAAATAACCACCTGTACCTGCTTGGCTTAAGGACGCATTGGTTCCCTGGCTCCCCCAGGCCGGCGGTGCCGGTAATGTTAAGGTGGCCGTATTCCCTGCATAATCCCTTATATACGTTCCGGCACTTAATGCTGATGTATTTTCATAGTCTAAATAGACCGAATAGGCCCCATCAGGAACCGTCCAATCAAAATAGGCTTTATCCGTTCCATCCGTGTAAGTTGAGGCCGTAACAGTCGCTGTTGAAGCACTGTTTGATTGCAGCGTGATTTGGGGCGCCCCTGAGAAATCAATATTTTCCGAAAAATCTACATAGAAATCTGCGACGGTTCCTTCAGCAAGCATATCTCCATTGGATTCTTCACTATAGACACCTTCGACAGTTGGTGCGGTTGTATCATATGTGATATTGTAATCATAATATGTTGCAGAATTACCCGCAGCATCTTTAACGGTATAGCTAATATCGTATCGCGTTCCGTCAACCAATCCTGCCTGGGTAACGGTTACGGTGCTATTGGCACTTGAACCATCGAGTGCTGTTGAACTAGTTTGTGTCGTGCCTGGACCACTTTCTTGGGTCCAGGTAATACTGCCTGTAGAAACAGCTTCAGTACCAATCGTGACTTTAACCTTGTTTGACTTGGTATAATTCGAAGTAGCAGAAGTCGTGGAGGAGGTACTATTCAAACTCTGATCATCGCCATCTACGATACTTGAAATTGAAGGATCTACACGGTCTGCAATGTGATAATAAAATTGATTGGGGGCTGTACCACTATCCTGTTGAGAATCATTTGATGTATCTCCGTCACTTTCATTATTAGCGGGACATGACCAATCGGTATTTGTTAAATCAAATTTAATTGCAACATATAAGCGCTGACCTTCAGTAAATGAATTACTTAAGGCCGAATACAAATCGCTGTAATATAAATCGAGGTAATATTGGGTCCCACTTACAAAGCCGCCTGAAGGTGACCAGGTTGTCCCGGCAACACTACTGCCATTTCCTGCGCCCAACTCCATTGCGCTCCCATCAAATTGGGTTTCAGTACATCCGCCGATATCGGCATTATTTTTTAATTCTGCAAAGGCTTGAACAGTCGTAAAATTTTCATCAACCGTAAAATAAATACGTACACCGGTTGTGTTTTCATTAAAATAGTATTGCGTAAGGCTGCTTCCCTGCGTGACAACATAAATATTGGAAGTGCCATCAGTGGTGCCCCCCAATAGAAAGGAAGCCATTATTGAAATGAGTGCAAGCCTTCTTTTCATTCTAGTAGCCAGAAGTGGAAAAATATCTTTAGTCTGTTACAGACTCACCCCAAGCACCAGAATTCCATCCATCCAACTCACGGTGCCGAGTTTATTCTTTTTATCATCGGTTACATTGAAGGCCGTTGTGGAGCGGAGACCGAACCGTACATCAAGTGTATTTCCAATTGCAATACCGTAAGAGTTTTCAGCGACCACGCCAAAGCCCTTCCCCACCATACCGCCGCCTAAGCGCACTTGCCCGGGACCTGCCGGGAATGAAAGAATCCCAGTAACATGGACACCGGAATAGGTACCGCCAATAGGTTTATAATTGGTGAATTTGAAGGTACCCACTTCCGCCCCAAGGCGAAAGCGGACCGGCCCCATCTGTAGCAGCATTGGGAATTCGAATGCAGCACGGAAATCCACCCCCGAATTATAGGTGCGCAGCTGGTGATTCACAAACCCCGGTGAGGAGCCCACAATATTTAAAGTATAACCCAAGCGGCTGGCCGCTTCCTGGATGGTTTCTTCCGGTTCGGCGAATTCTTCTGAAAAATCTTCTTCCCCTAAATCTTCAGCAAACTCATCATCTTCAGAGAATTCATCGTCAAAACCTTCATCCTCAAACTCAAAGCCCTCTAAGTCTTCCTCACCTAGGTCTTCATCTTCAGAAAAATCAAATTCTTCATCAAATCCTTCCTCCGCTTCTTCGTCACCCCAGAAGATTTCTTCAACAGGATCATCCTCTTCATCCTGGGCGGAAAGAACAGAAAAAGGTGTGAATACCAAGAACAGTCCCAGTATGAAAGAAATTGGGAGGATTGATTGAAATCCGTGTTTCATGTTTACATCCATTTTAAATGGTTATCCCCAAAGGGGCGTACTCCGGAAGATGTACTCATACCTCGAATACGTACGTTGTCCGAAGAGAATTTATCATTTTGTCGACCAATGGAGCAATAATATATATGAAATGGATTTTTAACCGTGTGACTTGGGTCAAATGCAAAGAAAACCATCAATTTCTGGAAATGTAAACTATAATCTTTCCCAAGACGCAGCATCCTATGTTAAGCTGCATTCAGAAGGGGAACCCAGACTTAATTTCAATTAGAAAAAAGTCATTTTTGGAGACAGCTTTTCACGGTCGCCGGTCGCAGCCCACCATAGGTGAATTTAGATTGGTCGCACGTATGGGATCTATCTTCACTGCGTTATGATAGATAAAATCACCGCCTGTACTCCCGCGGGTCGAAAATTGGCAATGGCCTCCTATTGCAATAAAAAACCCCATCTTTCGACAGGGTTTTGCGCTTGCACTTCGTCTATCTATGTTGCACTACGATAGACAAGCACAGTACGAACATCTTCATGGTAATGTGCTTGTCAATCGTAATCCGCAAAATGCGGATGTAGATTGGTAGCCCGTAGGGGAATCGAACCCCTGTTCCGGGAATGAGAATCCCGTGTCCTAACCACTAGACGAACGAGCCGTGAATAGGAGTGAATCTAAAAAACAAAAATGTCTTCGGCCAAAATGTTAGTCATTGCCCCCGGAAAGATACTATTGTTCCCTTTCACTCTTTCACAGGACGTGACGCCATGTGACGAGTTGATAATGGTTAGGGGTGAATTCTATAAAATATAAACCTCCTGCCGAAGCGGGTGTTAAGTACACCAGGACCGACTTCGCTTCGCTACGACGGTTAAATAGGATTCTTCTTCATTCCACAAAATAAAAAAGGCTCCCCGAAGGAAGCCTTGCGTACACCCGGTAGGATTCGAACCCACAACCTTTCGGTCCGTAGCCGAACGCTCTATCCAGTTGAGCTACGGGTGCATATTAATTTATTGTGCTGGGGTGCAGGGACTCGAACCCCGACTGCCAGGGCCAGAACCTGGTGTCCTACCGTTAGACGACACCCCAATAAATTCTGTAAAAAAGCCCTGCTTGTCGGCAGACAGGGGCGGGAATTTAACCAACCGTTTTTATCACCCCAAACCTATTTAATTGGATTTTTAATCAAATTTCAGTTCGTTAACCTGAAGGACGTCCTCGTTGGTGTAGTCCTGGATCCACGCCACCACTTTTAATCCTTTTATATTCCAGGAAATACTGGAATGATTGATCCATTCCGAGCGCATGGACCAGCTAAATGATTCCGTTTTTGTTTCACCGCTGACCAATTTGATCTTTTTCCCTGCGTCACCGGTTAATAATTCGATCACAGCATTATGGTGTTCCGTTAACCCATTGGCGGCGCCGGGGTAGTCAATGGTATCCATCACCGTGGCCACGAACAGCCTTAAATCTTTAGAGTCGGTTGTTGTCCGAATGGCATCCAAATTGACATCAAAGGATATATCATTTCCGGAACGGGTCCCGGACAAATTGACGCCAAACAGGCCTACATCATCCAGGTAGCTCCTGGGATCATTTACCCAATCCGATGGTCCCGGAGAACTTTTACCGTTTGTGAACATGTGGGGCGTATAGCCATTTCCGTAGTAGTTGTTGCGGGTCTGGTTCATGGGTTTATTGGCATGGTACATGGGATCATTCCCAGATCCCGGCCACCACACGTGGTAGGCGATTTGAATCCACATGGAATCCAACCCCTCCCCGACATAAGTGCCGTGGGTTGGATTTAAATAATTGTTGAGCCTCCGCTCCGCGGAAGCACAGGGTCCTCATGTGCTGGAGGTGAAAAGTTCACTCAAAATACGGCGGCGATTAATGCTGACAAGGATTTCAGCCACGCCTTGTTTATCCTCAACCGTGGCAAATATTTTGGCTTCGCCTTGATCCACCGCTGTCACGAGTCCTTCTTTTGTAACAGTAGCTACAGCATCGTTATCCGTGGTCCAAGTGACTTCTACATCCACGGAATTATTGGATTTATCAATAACCAGCGCACTGAGCTGAACCGATTGTCCCGGTTTCAGAATATTACGGATTGGTGAAAGAACGATTGAATCAATTTCTGCAGATCCTAAGGTGTTTTTCTTTTCACAAGCCCAAAATGCAAAGGTGATGATAAATAACAGTATAAATGTTTTCTTCATAATGGCCCTTAAAATGATGCTCAAATTTAATTAGAAGGCTGAAATTAAACTAATCTTGAAACCATTTTCAAAAGGCTGGATGTAACGGCATACCCCATTACTGCAAAATACACCACCGCGCTGAGAACCGTAAGATATGGTCAGTCGGTTTTTTTCATTAATATTATAGACCATTTCAAAGTTTGCCCAGGAAAGAGAAGTATCCCAAAGCTGATTTAATGCCTTTTCGATTTCGTTATTTTTTCTGCCTTTTTCAATTACCACCCGTTCATCGGTATTTGAATAATCCACGCTTAATGTGGCGGACCATTTCGGAGATTTTGCCAATCCCATGCTGATGAAACGATTGATCTGTTTATCTTTCAGGTAAAGGGAAGTAAACATATCGTTTCCAAGCGTCGGATAATTTGAAAAAGAATTCACACCCTTTTTCTTTTCTTGGTATTCAAAAAGAATATCAATGCTGTAGGCATTATTAATCCTGTAGGTAATATGGGTTGGTATTGTTTTTGCTTCCAAAAATTCATAACTGTAGGATTGGTAATTATCCATGCGCTGGTTCAGATAAACATCCACCACATCTTCCGTGTTGGCAAACCCGACTACATAATACAGTTTATTGGAAAAAGCGTAACCAATGATTTCCACAAATAATTCACTGAAAGGATTATAGAGTGGGTTCGTTGACGGAAGCCCCTTGACCCGCTCCGACTGTTTCACCCATTCCCAATCCTTGCGTAATACCCATTCATTGTGGCGGCTGGATTGGGCATAGTGGATCGCCGCCGTGGTTTCCCCGAAAACAGGTCCTTCTGCCCTGAGGTGAAAGCCTAATTCATCATTATAATCCACTTGGTGGGTAACCTTGCCCAATAAACTGGTATTATGTTCACTATATACTGTTGGCATTTGCTGGAGGGTCAAAGCGCCGCCCGTATGGTTCACAAAGTCCCACCTTGCTTCTGGAGAAAGGTCATCAAATAGATAATCTTTATAGGAAAATCCCAGCGACCAAGCGCCCAGGTAGATATTGCCATCCCCATAAAGTCCAAATCCATCTTCATCCTTTTTGGCCGCTTCAAAACTCATATCGAAAGATTCACCAAAATATCCCAAACTGAGACTGGTCAATTGGTGAGAAATTTTATCATTTTGATTAGTACTTGGATTGGGATGATCCTCTCCCGCTTTCAAGAGTTGAATACCCACGGACCACTTACCGGAAGTCAACCCGGCCCGACCGCCATAAATAGTATTTTCAATACCATAATTGGGAACACGATCATCAAAATCCGCTACTTGGTTGGAGAGCCGCCAGATGGCCTGAGTGCCGCCAATAAGGTCCAAATTAAATATATCATTGGACCAATTTAGCAGCCCACCCCTCACGCCCGTGTCTAGGTCAATGGCCTGATCATCCACCATATTCAGAACAAGACCTTTGCCCCAAAATTCGTATAGGTCGCCCATCTTGAGGGTGAATGAATCCTTCACATACTCTAAACGAAATTTTCGCAGCCCCTTCACTTCCCGGCCAAGTTCCGGTGGATTGGCCAATTCTAACTGGAGCCACCCTGTCCAATTTTTCCAGTTGGCATTCAGGTCAACCCTGTCTTCGGAAAAATTGAAATCATTCTGGCTTTTCCCATAGCCGATATAGGCATTCCCCGAAAGGGATAATTGGCCAAAGACAATTCCTATTAAAAGGACGCAAAGAAGGAAACGTCGAAATAGGCGCATCAGAGGATTAAGATTCTTTTTTTAATGCTGAAAGAATTTCCTTTTCCATTTTGACCTCATCTCCCGGGAGGTAGCCATAATGACGCCACAGAATTTGTCCATCCTTATCCAAAAGAATATTGGTGGGCATCAGGTTACCGTTCAGTTTTTTAAAGATTTGGCTGTTGGAATCAAGAAAAACATCAAATTTATACTTTTTAGAACGAATGTAACTGCGCACTTGGGAAAGGCTTTTCTGGCTGTCTGTACTGATGGCCAGTACTGAAAATCCATCCTTCTTATATTTTTTTTCGAACTGATCTAAATAAACCATTTCTTTTTTGCAGGGTGCGCACCAGGTGGCCCAGAAGTTGATCAGGACCGGCCCTTCCTTAAGGTAATTATGGAGCATGACCGATTTCCCGTTCAATTTCTTTAATTTGAGATTGGGCACTTTATTCTGCCCAAGCAGCAAAGGCACAGCCAATGCCATAAGACATATAATAATTTGTTTTTTCATTATTTTATTTTTGTTTGTTGTTTAGAGCAGTTTGCTCAAATAACCGTGCAGTTCATTTTCAGGGATGAACTTCAATCGTATACGGCTGATACTATTCGCTTTACTCATGTCCATGTTAAATTTATACGTTACAGGGATATCCACAGTTTCAAGGGCCACCTGCATGGACCAGCCCCCAACAGTGAAATCAATTAGTGGTGAAAAGAAATGAAATGGTTTAAATAAGACGCGATTACTGGCCAATCCATGGATGCTTTGATCGGGCGAATCCACCAGAACCACCAAGGGATTCCCATTGGCATCCTGCAATTGAATCACCGGGATTGTACGGTACCGGCCAAATTGAATTTTTTCTGAAATATCTTTGGGAAAATTATATTTATCGCGGTTGAAGTAAAATACAGTCAAGTTACCATCCTGCTTCAAGCCAGAATAGGGCAGCGATTTGAGCATATCTTTTATTATACTTCCCTTCAGACCATAATTAACGGACATGGCAATTTGGAATTCTTTCCGGTTATCGGGATCATAATTGAATTGGGGTCGTTCCAAATTGACTTGATAGGGGTTGTCCATGAGGTTTCCCAAAACCTCCACCATCATATTGGTATTAAAATTATTTTCCGGTCGTGAATCCTTGTAATCGTCCTTGGAAATATCCAGGACCCAATCCCCTGCAACTTCACGCAAGCCCTTGGGATCAACCTCGCCCCGGGCGCCAATGTTTAGATCCATTTCTTTTTCTAAATCCTTAATCGCTTCATCAATGGCGGAACTCACATCAATGGCCTTTCCCGCATAGGTGGGCGGTGTCCGCAACCGTTTCCCTTCCGTCAATGTGGGGTAGGGACCTTTCTCAGGCTTGGGGAGAAACGGGACCAACATCGTTTTCACAGCATCAGACAAGGAGCGGTTAATGGCGGTGATATCATTATAATCCCCGCGAATCTTCCGGCGGTCCACTTCATCCCAAGTGGCTATATCAATCAATTGAAGGGAAACTGAAATTTTATTCAGGGCCCTTTCATATTTTCCCAGAACAAGAAAATTTTTTGTACCGGGGCGCTGCTGAAGGATCAAGGAACGGTTGGTCATGACCTCTTCGAGGCCGCCTTTGTCTTTCAAATAGATACGGTCTTCCTGGCTCAATTCAGCATTCACCATTTCTGCAAAGGCGTCAGAAAGCCAGCCGATGGCCACATCATTTTTAATATTATCAAATGGGATAACGTAAATATGCAGCGCCGGCGGGGCAGCATGAACCATGCCCACCAGTAAAAATATGAAAAAGATTGCTTTTGATTTAGTCCACATCAGCCGTCAAGTTAGTTGGATTCGAGTGCTTTTCTCAATGCTAATTTTTCTGTCCCGATTGCATTTGTTTTTCAATTTTGGCCCAGGAATCCCGCAAAGGAACAGTACGGTTAAAAATCGGCTTTTCATCTGAATCGGGGTCTTTGCAGAAGTATCCCAATCGTTCAAACTGGACGGGTGTTCCGATATCGGCATCGGCCAATTCCGGCTCCAATTTACAACCGTCTATGACGGTTAATGAATCGGGATTCAGCGCATTCAAAAAATTATCCATGGATCCCGGAGCCGGGACTTTAAATAGACGATCATATTGGCGCACCTCCGCATCAAGGGCGTGTTTGGCGGAAACCCAATGGAGTGTCGCCTTCACCTTTCGGCCGTCTGGTGCGTTACCGCCCTTTGTCTGGGGATCGTAGGTGCAATGCAATTCCGTGATTTGGCCATTTTCATCTTTCACCACATCATGACAAGTAATGAAATAGGCATAGCGCAGGCGCACTTCCCTTCCGGGCCCGAGACGGAAGAATTTCTTGGGTGGGTCTTCCATAAAGTCATCCCGCTCAATATAAAGTTCACGGCCGAAGGGAACAGACCTTTTTCCGGCTGATTCATCTTCCGGGTTATTCACCGCTTCAAGAAATTCTTCTTCTCCTTCAGGATAATTGGTGATCACCACTTTCAGAGGATTCAATACAGCCATGCGCCGTTCACACCGTTTATTCAGATCTTCCTTCAGGACGGATTCCAGTTTGGTCATTTCCATCACATTGTCCCGCTTGGCGATACCGATTTCGTCCATGAAATTGCGGATAGCAGCCGGCGTATATCCTCTCCTCCGCAATCCGGAAATGGAGGGCATCCGGGGGTCATCCCAGCCGGAAACATGGTTGTCCGCCACCAACTGCTTTAACATCCGCTTGGACATAACAGTGTAATTCAAATTGAGGCGGGCAAATTCAATTTGCTGGGGATGGTAAACACCCAAGGCATCTAAATACCAATCGTAAATGGGACGGTGATCTTCAAACTCTAAGGAACACAGAGAATGGGTAATGCCTTCGATGGAATCTTCCAAACCGTGGGCCCAATCATACATGGGATAAATGCACCAGTCATCTTGGGTCCGGTGGTGGTGGGCGTGAAGAATGCGGTAAATCACGGGATCGCGCATATTCATATTGGGGTGGGCCATATCAATCTTGGCCCGAAGTGTTCGGCTTCCGTCGGGGAATTCACCGTTTTTCATGCGGGTGAATAAATCACGATTTTCTTCAATAAAGCGATTCCGATAGGGACTCTCCTTCCCTGGCTCGGTGAGAGA
This sequence comes from uncultured bacterium, assembly GCA_964343505.1. GTDB lineage: Bacteria > Fidelibacterota > Marinisomatia > Marinisomatales > TCS55 > TCS55. The sequence goes on along the minus strand of CAYFJU010000023.1, from coordinate 1,950 downwards.
TCCGCGGGTATGTCGGATTTCTTCCGGTTTCAGGTCACAGACGTAGGCTTTTCCCTTTTCTACTAGATCCATAGCATAATCGTATAACTGCTGGAAATAATCCGAGGCAAAACAGAGGTTGTCCCAACTATAGCCCAGCCATTTCACATCCTCTTCGATGGAGCGTACGTACTCTTCTTCTTCCGCAATCGGATTGGTGTCGTCAAAGCGCAGGTTGCACTTGCCGCCGTATTCCTCGGCAATGCTGAAACTCAGGCAGATGGCCTTGGCGTGACCGATGTGGAGGTACCCATTAGGCTCCGGGGGAAATCGAGTATGAACACGGTTCTCGAATTTTCCCGTTACATTATCTTCGTCAATAATGCGCTGGATGAAATGACGCGGTTTAGTTTGTTCTTCCATTTATTGCGGTAATTTTTCTAAAGCGGTATTGATGCGGCGAATGGTGGTATCTCGCCCCAGCATTTCAAGGATTTCAAAAATGGATGGCCCGTTCAATGTGCCGCAGGCCGCCAGGCGGATGGGCATAATGATCTTCCCCAGTCCCAATTCGTTGGACGTCGCAAATAACTTGAATGAAGATTCAATTTCTTCCTTCCGCCAATTTTGAATGCCGGAAAGTTGGTCTAAAAACCGGGTAATCCTTTCATTCACAGATTCATCCTTCCACCCTTTTTCCAACCCATTGGTATCATATGATTCAGGGTCAGTGAAAAAATATTCTGATTGGATCACAAACTCTGTAAGTGATTTGGCACGAACTTTCAATTGTTCAATAATGGAAATGAGATAGGATATTTCCTTCCCTTTCCCCCAATCGGGATTGATCGATCGGATCGATGCCAATAGGGTATTTGTAGGGGTATTCATTACATGCTGCCCACTGACCCAATGGAGTTTTTTCTCATCCCAAACAGCGCCTTTTTTCTGCACCTGGGCAAGGTCAAATTTTTCAACGAGTTGCGCCAAGGATAATATTTCTTCTTCAGTTCCGGGGTTCCACCCTAACAGGGCCAAGTAATTATTGAGGCTCTCCGGTAAATAGCCCTCATCCCTGAAATTCTGGACCCCGGGGGCGCCGTGGCGCTTGCTGAGCCTTTTTTTGTCATGCCCTAATATCATGGGCAAATGGGCAAACACCGGTTCATCATAACCAAGTGCTTTATAAATGAGTATCTGTTTTGGCGTGTTCGCCACGTGATCCTCCCCACGAATGACGTGAGTGATTTCCATATCATGATCATCAATCACATTCACATAATTGTAGGTCGGTGCCCCATCGGATCGAACAACAATAAAATCATCCAATTCCTTATGGTCCACATGAATTTCACCGTAAATCAAATCATGATAAACTGTTTCCCCTTCAAGCACACGAAATCTAAAGGTAAAACTTTGGCTTTGGTTCAAGCGCCGTTTAATATCATCATCACTCAAATTTCGGCATGTTCCAGGATAACGATAATGTCCTGCATCTCTGGCGGATTGCAAATCATCCTTGGAGCAAAAACAGCGATATACTTGTCCCGTATTGAGCAGATCTTTAACGCGTTCCTTATAGACATCCAACCTTTGGGATTGATAAACGAGGGGCTGATCCCAATGGAGGCCCAACCATTCCAAGGATTCTAAAATTTGTTCTGTATGCTTCTCCTTGGATCGCTCAGGATCAGTATCTTCAATTCGGAGATAAAATTTACCGCTTTGGTTTTTAGCGAAAAGCCAGTTGAACAGGGCTGTGCGGGCCCCGCCTAGGTGGAGCTCACCGGTGGGACTGGGGGCGAAGCGAACTTTGATGGATGAATTTGACATAGAAAATTGACGGGAAAATTACACAATCAAAGCGATCAATATGGATATGTAAATAAACAAAAATCAGTGCAAACTTCTCGGAATTCGCTATGTGTCAAGATTTTTTGGACATGATTAGAGTTAATCATTCATTTTTTC
>CAYFJU010000022.1:0-41260 GCA_964343505.1 uncultured bacterium | reverse complement strand
TGGGCAATTATGCAGCCTGATTTTTTACTTGGTTTAACCTTAGAATACAGGCAGGGACTCTATAAAAAGGATTTGCCCGACTGTATCGTTTAATCGGGGTATCCGCCAGCTGGTGGACAGGGTGCTTGAAGAGTGGGGTGTGTTGTGTCTTGCGTTTTTCAAAGCCTTGTTGTTGATTAATCTACCTGCTGTTGACATGTAATAAGGTCTTAGTTGAGAATAATGAACGGACCTCTCCAATCATTCTGAGGTTTAGATTTGAAATTTCTTTTAAATTATTGATTTAACAAGCGATTTAACTGTTATACGTTATAATTATTTAGGTTTCAACCAAGCGGCGCCACAAACCCGCATGTGATCTCGGTGATTAATTTTGCGAATTCGATTATTGTTTTATCCTCAAGGTAAGGGCCCATGACCTGCATGCTGATGGGGAGGCCGTCTTTTGAAAAACCAATGGGTACATTGGTGGCAGGGAGTTGGGCGCAATTGGCCAGCCCCGCCCAGACATTGAGGTCGGTGTAATATCGTTCCTGGCCATTGACCTCGATTCGCCGGGCGTGAAAATCGGGCTGATGGTCATGGTCAAAGGCGGGGTATAAGGCGGTGGGGCAGATGATTACATCAAATTCCTTGAAGTAGGCCGCCCATTTTTGTCTGATCTTTTGCCGCTTTTCATTGGCAGAAAGCCACTTCGAATGGGGCAGGAGTGAATTGCGGATCTGGTTGGCCCGGGGAGATCGGTCTTTTGGGTCAAGAGTTTCTAGGGCTGCTTTCATTCGTTCAATCACTTTTTTGGGAAAACCCGTGGCTATGACCGGCCCTAAAAGTTGTTGATAAATATCATTGTTAAACTCCAACGAATAATCAGGTTGCGCTTCTTTCACTGCTGCACCCGCTTTGGCCAGTTGATCAGCGGTGTTTTGAATCAGATCAACCGTTTCAATATCTACAGGACAGAAGGGGTCATCCGGCCAGAGGCCGATTCTAAAATCCGATAATTGTTTATGGCGGGATGGCGGCAGTTCCAACTTCCAGCCCTTAGATTGGCTATGAACAGGCCCGGCCAAGACATTCATTATCAGTTCAAGGTCTTCGGCCGTCCGGGCCAATGGGCCCACCACGGATAAGGAATCCTGTCCTGCTGTGGCTCCGGGCGGGGGCGGAAGGTGGCCGTTCATGGGGACGATCCCATGACTGGGCTTATGCCCGTAAACACCGCAAAAATGGGCCGGGATGCGAATGGAGCCGCCGATATCACTGCCGATTTCCACGGGTGACATTCCACCGGCCACCGCTGCGGCAGAACCACCGGAAGAGCCGCCGGGCGTTTTGGACACATCCCAGGGGTTGTAGGTAGTGCCGTAAATATCGTTGAATGCCTGCCAATCCCCGGAAAATATGGGTACATTCGTTTTACCGAAAATGATAGCGCCCGCCTCCACCAATTTTTGAACTGCCTCCGCATTGGCTTTTGGGATGTGATCTTTCCATACTGGAGCGCCACCGGTTGAAATAACACCTTCTATTTCGAAAGCGTCCTTCACGGTCATGGGCAGGCCATGTAAGGGCCCCCAGGATTCTCGCTTGGCTAAAGCTTCATCGGCGGCCTTGGCCCGCGCCATGGCCCGGTCTGCATCCAATTGAACCACTGCATTGATCTGTGGATTTATTTGGGCGATGTGATCCAGGTGTGCTGTCAATACTTCAACGGATGATAATTTCCCTTTTTGGATAGCGGATAAGATTTGAGTGGCGGATTGAAATATGATCATCCCAATTCCAAAATAAATTTTTTCATAACTTCATAACAATTGATCAAACTGGATTCACTCACCCATTCATCCACAGCATGGGCGCCATGGCCTGCCGGGCCGAATAAAATAGAAGGAATCCCTGCCTGGGACGCCAGGGCTGAGTCCGCCCAATAGGACATGCCATTATAGTTCTGACCCCCAGCCGCTTCTTGCAGTTTTTGGATCAAGGGGTCTTCATTCACTTCGTTGGGCGGGCGTTGGTAAACCTGTTTGCCTTTGACCTTGTGATTCCCGGGGGCATTTTCTACTGCAGCGATGACGCGTTTAAATTCCTGATCAATTTTATCTTGGGATTCTCCCGGTAAGGTACGCCTTTCCCAATTCAGTGTTGATCGGGCGGCTATAACGCTTTGGGCCGTTCCGCCGGAAATCTTCCCCGGATGGAGGGTAGCATGGCCAAGGTATGGATGGGGTTTCTCTTGCGCCAGTTCCCCATTGATTGCATCCAATTCTTTGAGGGCGTATTGAAGGGGGAAAATGGCATTGATACCTTCTTCTGGACGGCTCCCGTGGGCCGCCAATCCTTCGATGACCAGTTCAAACCATGTATAGCCCTTATGACTGATACCGACAGCTTCTTCCGTAGGCTCCATGAAAATTCCGAGGAAGGGTTTATTGGGAAGGGTGGGAAGGTAATTCTGAACCAGGTGTTCCATGCCCAAGCTGAGGTTTTCTTCATCCGCCACAAAAGTGAATGCCAGTGAAACAGGACTGGGATTTTCAGAAAAATATTTTGCCAAGGCCATCTGAACTGTGCATCCTGCCAGCATATCGTAAGTGCCCCGGCCGTAAAGGCGATCCCCTTTTTTTCGAAGGGTGAATGGATCATCCATGCCTTCAATCCCCACTGTATCCAAGTGGCCGTTCATGAGAAGGATTCGATCTGGATCTTTTCCTTTAAGAAAAGCTGCGGTATTGCAGCGGTCATCCTGAATGGTGTGGATTTCTGATGGTATATCCAATCCATGGAAATAGTCATGGACATATTCAGCAATCTCCCGCTCCCCCTGGCCATCTGTTGATAGGTCGGGATTCACCGAATTAATGGCCACTAGGTCAGTGAGAATTTGAATCAGGTCTGTTTTCAAAAATGTACTCCTTTGAGACAAAGAAGGTAGGGGCGAACGGAAAAGAGATGCAATGGCCTCAGTGTGATTGTAGATTCGCTTTATTACTGGAATAAATGAAAGAATCATTATGATGCAAAAGATCATCCTCGCCACCGCATTGATCTGGATCGGATGCGAAAAGAAAACTATTTCCAACTCAGACTTGGCATCGGCGGAAAAAATAATGGGATTGGCATTTACAAAATCAGAACGGGATTCTCTGAGCGAAGGTGTGAATGATCGCCTGTCCCAATTTGAGGAACTTCGTTCCCTGGATATCTCAAATCATGTTTCATACCCACTTTATTATAACCCCCATCCGCCTGGAATGAACCTGCCGGTGGGCCGGGATCAATTTAAATTTCGAGATGTGCCTACAACATTGCCTGATAAAATTGAACAATGCGCTTTTATGACCATTCCTCAATTGGCCTATCTCATCCGAACGCAGCAAATTACCTCAGAAGCACTAACACGGATGTACATTGAGCGATTGAAAAAATACGGTCCTGAATTGGAATGCGTGGTGTCCATTACAGAAGAAATGGCCATTAAACAGGCCCGAAAAGCGGATATGGAAATTGCCCGTGGCAAGTACCGTGGCCTACTTCACGGCATTCCATGGGGCGCAAAGGATCTCCTGGTCGTCCCCGGTTATAAGACCACATGGGGCGCCATGCCTTTCAAGGATCAAATGTTGGATGAGAAAGCAACCGTTGTGGAAAAGTTAGAAGAGGCCGGGGCCGTCCTTGTTGCGAAATTGACTTTAGGCGCATTGGCATGGGGAGATGTTTGGTACGGGGGCAAAACGCGAAATCCATGGAATTTGGAGCAGGGCTCAAGCGGCTCATCTGCCGGTCCCGGCTCGGCCACGGCTGCAGGGTTGGTGGGCTTTTCCATCGGTTCAGAAACTTGGGGTTCAATCGTATCTCCAGCCACCCGAAACGGGGTGACGGGGCATCGGCCCTCTTTTGGCACCGTGAGCCGTGCCGGCGCCATGGCTTTGAGTTGGACTATGGATAAGTTGGGTCCCATGACGCGATCAGTAGAAGGGGCCGCCATTGTATTTGAAACCATTCGCGGTTCAGATCAAAAGGACAGGACAGTGGTGGATGTTCCATTTCAGTATCCGTCACTGAAAAAGCTAAAGCATCTTCGCGTTGGGTATGTTGCTTCAGCATTTGAAGATTCGGTTGTTTCTAAAAATGACAAAGCAAGCTTTGAAATATTAAAAACCCTTGGGTTTGAGTTGATCCCTATTGAATTACCGGAATTTCCTGCAAGTGCCCTTTCATTTATCCTGAGCGCTGAAGCGGCAGCCGCTTTTGATGAATTAACCCGTTCAAATTCAGATGATAAAATGGTCCGCCAAATTAAAAAAGCTTGGCCCAACGTTTTTCGGGAAGCACGCTTCATCCCTGCTGTGGAATATATTAATGCCAATCGGGGCCGGGCATTACTCAATCAAAAAATGGCTGATCTCATGACATCTATAGATGTGTATATCGTCCCTTCATTTTATGGGGATAATCTTCTACGGACAAACCTCACCGGCCATCCTTGTGTCGTTGTGCCCAACGGGTTTAACGAAAATGGAACGCCGACCAGCATTAGTTTTATCGGTGATCTGTATGAAGACGGGAATGTATTGGCGGTGGCCAAAGCCTACCAGGAAGCCACGGATTGGCACAGGCAATATCCGCCCAAGTTTGATGTGGAGTAAGTGGTTTTGGACACAGGGGGCACAGAGAACCACGGAGGGGAATATTTTAGGGTAAAGTCGCAAAACAGCCACTAAATGTATAGTCCTTCTAACAGTTTCATAATGGCCAGGCAATCGGCAATATTATTCTCTACCTCCCGCACGGCAATGGATTGAATTAACACATCAACAGGACCAATTCGTTCTAGAGCGGTGATAAAGGGAGAATCGGGAAAATAGATTCGCAAGCTTTCGTATTCGATTAGGTATCCGATAGACTGTCCTTGGTACAGTGTGTATTGCCAAATATAAAAGGGGGGTGCGCCAGTGATATTTCCTTGCGGCCCGCGCCAGGGGATATAATTATATTTCGGATGATAATTGTGGAAAGCAGTAACCCTGAATTTTCCGAATTGCCCCACGAAACTGACGGGTTGTTTGAGGGTCAAATCAAGTGTTTTGAATCGGGGATTTCCAAAGTTGCCAATTTGTTCGATCCAGTCAATTTCAACGTGCTTGTCATAGGCCATGATTAACTTTTTCGAATTTGGCTCTCCCACGAGAACTGGTCGTGAACGATTATCATTGAATTGAGCCAGAATGAAGGGCACATCTTCCAGGTGGTCATAATGACTGTGGGTAACCAAAATCGCAGCCAGGTTCGCTTTGTCCATTGGGTTTAGCAAATAATGCTGCACCGATGCCGTATCGATTTTCAGGGGTTGTAATAAGTCCATCGGTTTTTGCCGGGAAATGAAGGGGTCGATTAATAGGGAGGTTTCATTGTCCCCGATCTCGAATCCGAAGGTACCCAGCCAACGGATTCGGAAACCTGAACCGGTTGGTGTTTTGCTCTGAAGGCCCTCGTCTACCAAAGACCATTCATAAGCTTTACTTAACGTGGAATCAAACCCCGGAATGCCCTCATATTTAATTTCTCGTGGCTGGATGTGGGTTTGAGCCAGGAGGGGGATAAACAGAAGAAATACCCTCAAACAAATGAGATTTATATGAGTCATGATTTGGATATTAATTAAGAGAAAGTATTGCCCGGTAAAATAAATTCCTGTTATGAAGAGGTTTTTCCTTATCCTATTCCCTGTTCACCGATATGGTCTGGGATCAATAACGTCTGATTTATCGCATCATTCCGAAGATTGTCCGGAGTGGAACAATGAAAGTAGTGAATTGTTGTAACAACATAGTTTAGAAATGATTCGCTCTATGTCTGTTCCGCAAGGCGGCGGATTCGGCAGGCGCTCATCATTTCATTCCGGAATCGAAAGGAAAAGTCCCCGCCTTGGAAATGCAGCAAAGTTATGTGGAAATTTCTATGAAAAGCGATTATAAAACTGAAATACGATATTATATTATTGAATAACAATAAATTTTAATTGATTAAGATGTATTTTTTCATTTATATTTTTTGGTAGATAAATGAAGAAAAAAACAATTTTAACAATTTCCTGAAATCACAGTCAAACATTCAACCAGTGGTTGAATGAGGATGACTTACGGGGGATATATCATTAAAGGGAATAACATGCGAAAAATATTTCTGCTTACTTTTTTAATTATATCAAATTTAGGGTTTGCTCAGCGGGGAGACGGCCATCGCGGCGGCATGCGGCAAAGACAAATGGATCCAGCTAAAGTGCCAAAAATCGGTATTGTTTATGGATCCGTTGTTGACTCAGCAACGGGGACACCGATTCCCTATGCATCCATCGCTATTGTCAATCTGCGCAGTGGCACAATCCTGACAGGGGGTATCACCAATGAAAATGGGGAATTCCATGTGAAGGAGATTCCCTTGGGCAGACATAAAATTGTTGTCGAATATATTGGCTATAAAAAACAGGAATTAGGCCCCTTTACTTTTATGCCCTTTGGGAAAAATCAGACCGAATATAATCTTGAAACCATTTCCATGGTGCAAACCACCCTACAGATGGCCGGCGTGGATGTGGAGGGGGAACGGCCCATGTTCATTCAGACCGCTGAGAAGCGGGTTTTTAATGTTGAGAAAAATACACTTTCTAGCGGAGGATCGGCCATTGATGTCCTGCGGCAGGTCCCCGGCATAGAAGTTGATCCCGACGACAATATTACCCTCCGGGGAAGTTCCCAGGTTAATCTGATGATTGATGGTAAACCATCCAGCATCGCCGGCGGGGATATTAAATCGCTCCTGCAAAGTGTACCGGCAGCTAATATTGCGGACGTGGAAGTGATGACCAATCCGGGAGCCAAGTATGATCCGGAAGGGATGGCGGGCATTATCAATGTCGTTTTGAAAGAAAATAAATTCGCCGGACTGAACGGTAATGTGAATTCCAGCGCCGATTCCCAGGGCGGAACCAATTTATCAGGACAGGTCAATTGGCGAACCACTACTTTTAATACATTTGTAAACTTGGGATTAAGAAACAGCATTCGGAATTCTACTGGGAATTCATACCGTACAATGCAATTCCCATCCTATGAAAATGTATTGGATCAGTTTAATACATCGAAACGTGGAGGCGGGAATCTTTTTGCCCGCACCGGAATTGAATATTTTATCGACCCCACCCAGTCTTTGGCTGTTTCCGCTACCTTGAGCAGCGGTGACCGGGGGAATGACAATGTGGTCAATACAGTAGAAACGGGTCCCGGTGAATATAAATATTACCGAACTACCGATGGAGAGAATGATCGCGGTGGTTATGATTTTAATATCAACTATGATAAAAAATTCAAAAACCCCAAACAAAAACTCACCTCATTCATTCGCTATTCAGACGGTTTGAATGACGGTGCTAATGAATTCTGGACCACCCCGGAATCCGGTTATGAAGATATTGTGGATATTAACCGGGCGAAAAACGGTAGAGAAGGAAAGGATAACAGTTTCAATTTTCAATTGGATTATGCCCATCCTTTTGACGATGAAAGCAAATTGGAAGTGGGATTAAAAAGTACTTTGAGGACACGGGATGATTCCCAGTCAGCCTTCAAATTTGATGAAACATCCAAAACATTCATTCCGGATGTATCTTATAATAACCGCTTTCTTTATGATGAAAATGTTTATGCGGCCTATATCCAGTATGGTGGATCATTGGGCATATTTGGGATCAATGCCGGCGGGCGGTATGAAACTGTTTCCATGATGTCGGAATTAAAAACCACGAATGAAAAGTTCGAAAATCCCTACAGCAGTTTTTACCCGAGCTTATCCATTTCGACAGGGATTCCACAGATTTTACAAGTTCAGGCCAGTTATTCGAAACGGGTGAATCGACCCCGTTCCAGAATGCTGAACCCCTTTACATCCCGGGAGGACGGGCGGAATATCCGCAAGGGGAATCCATTTCTTAAGCCTGAATACACCGATTCTTACGAACTTAACCTGGGGCGTTATACGCGCGGATTATCCCTGAGTCTGGGCGGCTATTACCGACACACGACCGATAAAATGCAGCGTCATAAAATTGTACAGGAGGACGGTGTTTCCATTGCAACCTATGCCAATATTGATGAGCAGATCACCAAAGGGATTGAATACACCGCCACCGGTTCGCTCGGCAGGAAACTGAGGCTGATGCTGTCTGGCAGTGTGTATTGGGATGAGATCAATTCAGCCCTTTATGGTGAAGATTATGATAAAACCGCCCAGGGCCAACGCGTTCGTTTTATTACCACTTGGAATATTAATCCCACCACTGAGTTTATGTTTTTTATGTTCTACATGCCGTCAAGAGATATTCCCATTGGCAGGATGGGTTCCATGACCCATTCCTCAATGTCCCTTAAGAAAAAACTCATGGATGAAAAACTGAATGTGACCTTAAATGTGGGGGATCCTTTTGGACTGTCGGGATTTCAATTTGAAACATGGGGCAACAATTGGTACCAAAAATCCAACCGGAATTGGAACAGCCAGACCGTGCGCCTTTCATTGGAATACCGTTTTGGTAAAATGGAAGACCGCAGCCGTTTCAGCCGACAGCGGCGGGGTGAGCGCGAAGGCATGGAAATGGAGGAATTTGAAATCCAGTAAAAATATTCCGTAGAGACGCTTTTAATCGCGTCTCTACCAACCCCCATCATTGTAGAGACGCATTGCGATGCGTCTCTACAAATATTAATCCAGGGCAAAATCCAAAAAACTGTCAAAGTGTTTCATTTCGCCGATCAATTCGCCTTTGGCGTTGAATCTCAGCAATTTTCCGGTACTGCGTTGCTGAACAAAAAAACCGGGACTGCCGCTGCCGGGGACTATCTTGATATTGTATAAATAGGCAAATTCGTCACCCAATATTTGTATTGATACCTCGGGATTTGATGAAGGTATACGGCCGGTTTCCCATGTATTTTTTTCAAGCGATTTGGCCGTATAATAACAATCGCCATTATTTGGATCAATACTGATATCACCGATAAACATGCCTGTTTTGTATTGTGTCACACCATTATCCTTTTGAATCCGCACGAGTCCACTGTCGGTACCGATCCACACGCCGCCATCGATAGGGTCCGATTCCACCGAATAAGGTCTATTGAAATTATAAAAACTGGTGATGCGACTGATACCATGTTCAAAATCTGCGCGTACCACAGAATTTTGTAGATAGTTAATCACCCACAATGAACTAGTCTTCGGATCGTAGGCTATCTTGCTGTACCAGGAAATCGCTTCATTCAATTTGATGCTGATATTGCCTATGCCATTTGATGTATATCCTTGGATAAGGCTGTCGGTTTGAAGCACAAAAATAGTTTTATTAACTTCATCAAAAGCGATGTCAACCGGCCTTCCAGAGAGAATAATTTCATCTTTTTGGATGAGGTCCCTGTCCATGGCGATAATCTTTTTATCATAATAATTGGCCATCCATAATGTTTCAGTATCCTGCTGATAGGCAATGGCAGTGGGGTTAAAAATCATGTGCTGTTTCAACACATGAGATCCGTCATAGGAAAGGTGCCAAATCATGCTACTTTGAATATCTGAAATCCAAATATTCACCGGTCCAAGCACAACCGAGAGTGGATCGGACAGATTGCTTTCTCCGAATTTAGTTTTTGTTTTAATCGCAAAATGATAAGGGGTGTCGTACCCTAGCCCTGTTTTCATATATGTGAATTTGGTGTTATCTGTACTGTCTATCACCTTGAGTTGATTATCTCCTCTGCTGAGGTAGATTTGAAATCCGGTTAAATCATCAATGTCAGGATAATCCCAAAACAGGCGGACCGTATCCCGGTTCGTTTCTGCCCGAAATCCGGTAGGCTTGCCCTTTGTGAATGGATTATTTTGATCCATAGGATTGAGTGGTTCTCTATCCGAACAGGAGAGAAAAATGGTCAGGATGAGCAAGTAATATGTGTGGAAATTTTTCATTCGTAATAGGAATAAATGAATAACAAAATTCCCGCTTCCATCCCCACATATGACCACCCGGCCTGCCGGTCTAATTGTGCTGTGCGCTTGAAAAGGGGATCCATTTGACGCGGGTCACCTGTTCTTAAGTATTGGTTATAGGTATTATTAGCCTCCGTCTGATAATGGATGGATATCAATCCCGACAGGAGGAAAATGCCAAGCCCGGCTTTTCTAATCAAGTGTGCTTTATGTGATCCGGATTCCTCATGCTGGTTATTTATTGTGTCAGGCAGGAAGATATATATGGAATCCTGTCGAATGAATTCAGGCAAGTTAGTCGCGGGAAGCGGTAATTCACTTTGTCCGAACAGGGTTGATATGGCCAACAGTAAAAGAAAATATCGTTGTTTAGACATGGTTAAATAATTCATCTGATCAGGGATAAATATTTTTTTGAATCCATTACAATCAATCCTGCTGGTATGACCTTAAAGTGGCGGATTGGGCGCTTAAGCTTATACCGCCATTGCTCTTTACCGGTTGCTAAGTCGAGGGAAATAATTGTCCCGCGAGAATAGGGAATAATAACCTGCGTGGTCGTTGCCTGAACTGGGAGGTTTACCAATCCATCGCCATTCTCAAATTTCCAAGTCGTTTTGCCTGAATTTATATCCAAGGCTAAGACCTGACCGCCGGCATGGGGGATGATGAGTTTCTGGTCAATTATCTGGGGAGGAGAATAAACCTTATCCGGAAGTTTTTCAAAAGGACGAGAAAGGTCGCCATGTTGATCCAGAAGAATAATTTGACCCTCGCAATTTACAATAATAACAAAACGATCAGATATGGTAATAGCTGGATCAGAACATAATTCCAAACTATATGAATTGATTATTTCCAGATCGCGTGAAAGGGTAGTGAGTCCGCCATCCACTGTTGTTACAATTAATCTATCGTGCCAAAGATACAGTCCTTTATTAATGGGATTGCTCAGTTGCAGGTTTGTTACTTTTTTACCCTTCTTTTTATCCAGAGCGATTATTGTCCCATCCCGCTGCGGGATATAAATCCTGCCATTAGCAGAGACTATCCTTTCCTGTACATTTATGATTTTCTTTTTCCACAAGGTCTGTCCTTTGGCAATATTGTGGGCGATTACTTGGTCCTTTGTTCGTGAGGAAATAAACAAAAGATCCTCAGATTGATTCAAAGAATGGGATGAAATATCAGAAATGAACGCCTGCCATATTTTCCCGATTCGATTACCTGTTTTAGTGTCAATCAGGTAAACATGCCCTCTATGGGAAGTAATCAGCATAATATTATTACCTGCTGATTCAATATTAGAGAAAGCAGCCGGTTGTTTTTTGTTCCAAATTTCTTCCGGCCTCTGGTTGATTTCTTTAAATTCAGAAATCGAAATTTTATCGGGCCATATGATGGCGCCACTGCATCCTGGGGTATAAAAAAGGACATTGGCGGTAATAAAAAATGCAGGTATTAATTTCGATTTAATCCGCATCGGTTTAAAAATCCCACCCAAAGAAAAATTGTGTAAACAGTCCTTTTGACACCTTTTTAAAATCCGTCCGCTTACCCATGTCCAGGCGCAGGACTAAACCACCCATCAGCGAAGCTCTCAGGCCGAATCCAAAACTGCCCAATAGGCCAGGATACTCATGGTCCCAGGCATTCCCAACATCCAGGAAAAAAGCGCCTCTAACAGGGGCCAAGGCAATCGTTAAGGAACTAAAATTCAGGGCCAGGCTGTTGGCAAAAGGGAATCGTAATTCATGATTTACCATGACGGCTTTACGGCCGTAAACCTGGTAAAATTGGTACCCGCGGAGCCCCCAGCTGCCACCGATAAAATAGCGCCTGATATCACGACCATCGTTGAACCATATCAATGTGCGGTGGGCCAGTGTCAAGGATGGTATGGGACGATAATAAAATCGTGTGTCAAACAAAAAGGTACGATTATGAATTTTGGAGCGCTTAAAATCAAATGTAGGCCCAATGGTAATTCGGGTTCGCCAGCCATCAACCGGTCCGTTTGGAATCCACAAAGTATTGTCATGGACGAAGGATAAAAAATTGGATACCAGGGATGCCGTTACTGGTTCATCAGTGTAATAATCCTTGGAAGAAGACCATAAGCTGGTAGTGAACTCCAAGCGGCGAAAAATATTAATGGGGTAATTCAGCCCGGCCCGGACACCGAAGGACCGTTCAAAATAAAAGGCTTGGTAGGGGTCATAATAATCATTAGCAAAATGGAAGACGCCCAGGGCCACGTTAGAACGACGGGTGAGATCCACCAGGGTAACGGCGGCGTTGAAGCGCCCTAGAATTTCTGAGGACCGCTGGGCTGAATTGGCCAGGAGAAAATGATAATAACGGTTTCCCATTTGGTCCGAAAGTGAAAGCTGTGCGCCCCCAAGCATACCGTAAATAGGGTCGTAAGCAACGGCGGTCTGGGCCAAATCCAGACTGTACTTCAAACGATAAGGTTTTTTCTTATCATAATGCTTCATGGTGGTTTTTTCATTTAATGTCAATGGAAGATTTTCGGATGGCAAATCAAGGGGGCTCGGATGAAAGGAATCGGCAGGTTGCAGGGGTGTATGGTGAAGTTGGTAACTGTAATTCTGGAATACACTGATCAGCATACTGTCCCCCGGTGTTGGGACCACATCTCTCACACCCGTATGAAAATCTGAATTTTGTTTTACCCAAGGTTGGATTTCTAAGGAATCACCAGTGTGAGAAAAAGTCAGGGTCCAAAGGTTGGGTGTGCCTGAGCGGTCTGTTATGAATTGGATTTGGTTAGGCGCTTGAGAAAGCCACCGTGGCTGAGTATTGTTAAAAGAATCTTGGGTGAGATAGCGGATTTTTCCAGAAGACAAATTCATTAAAAACAGGTCCATCCCTCTGTCTAACTCTGGTCGGCCCCGATCTGAACTGAATACGAGCCATTTTCCATCGGGACTAAAACCAGGGTCCAGGTCCGAATAAATGTCATCTGTCAAACGGTCCGTTATATCTTCCTTTGGGTTCCACAAAAACAAGTCGGACAGGCCGCTGAAATCCTGGCCGCTGAACACAATCTGCTGACCATCGGGGGACCAAACCGGCGACCGAATGGATACAATCTTAGTGTGGGAATAAGTGTGAATATTCCGGTCGGATGAAATATCTTTCAATTTAATCCTGTCCCTGGCACCGGATTTGGCCACGAACGCCATTACATTTTCAGCATTCACGCTGATGCCGGTTTGGAGCAGGTGCAGCGATTCCAGGTCGGAGGTACGTTCGCCCTTTACCACAACAGTTTCATTTTTGCCATCCAGCGGACGGGTATAAATGTTGGTATAGCCATCGTGATTGGATAAATAAATTGAATGGAGTTTGCCCTCCCGGTTACGATAGACTGCCGGGCTTACATTGACGCCCGTCCGGGTTAACCGATTATCAGTGGTTGGGGGTAAGGTTTCGTGCTGAAGGGCTTGGGCCGCATCCTGCTTCAGGGACAATTCCCATTCGACCATGATATCATCATAGTCCTTTCCTGAGATCCCAGATAGGGCATCGGCGAAGGATGGATACCGCCAAAAATCCTCCATTAGTGTGCGCATTAGACCCGTGCCGTAGCGCTGTTCATAATAGCGGAGAAATGACTGCCCTTCCTTATATACCAGATATCCGCTGACCTGCCGTAGAGGAATAAGATGATTATGCAAAAGGGCATCCCGAATCACCATTTCCGCCTCCGAATCCCAGCCGATGGACCACCATTCAGCTAATCCTTCACTAAACCAGAGGGGGATGGTAGGGGGATCCGATATCCCCCGGTCACGGACACCTTGCTGGACTTTGCTGAACATAAAAACATGGACGAGTTCATGTCGGATCACATGGAGAAATTCTGAAATTCGGCCCCTGTAAGGGAGGACCACGCGGCCCTTAATATGCTCAAAAAAACCACCGATTCCTTCAGGAATTGGGCTTGGCAGCACATTGGTCTGCTGGAAATGGATATGGTTGCTGTATATTACCAAAGGCACCTTCCCGCTCAGGGTATGGTTGAACTTGATTTCCAAAGTATCAAAGGATTGCTCAGCACTGGTGGCGGCGAGACTTGCCAGTTTCTCTTCCTCGGGGTAGTAGTAAACGTCAAAATGGTCGGTGGAAAAGACCTGCCATTTGAATTGTTCGAATTGGATCTTATTCCGCCCAAAATAGAATTGGGCATGAATTAGCGAAAGGTAGAAACAGAACAGGATGAACAGCCTGCCCGCCGTACAAGTACTTTGGCTGATGAGCCTGCTCGGCGTATAAGTACTCTGGCAGGCGGGCCTGCCCGACCTGACAAACCGCATCTTCATAATAAGATGATAACCATGAATGACAGTTGATTTCAATAAAGAAAAATTGGGGGAATGAAATAAGAAAAATTGTATAATAAAGGGTCGAAAGCCGGGATTCTTTATTAAAAGAAATGCCATGGATCTACATAATTACATATTTTTGTGTAAATAATACTATTGATTCCCATGCGTTTAATTGGTGCCGGAGTAATATATTTATTCGTCCTAAATTGCGGCGGTAAAAGGATAAAAAATGACAGATAAAAAATGGATGATATACGGCGCCAACGGTTATACAGGCCGATTAGTGGTGGACGAAGCAATCAAAAAAGGGTTGAAACCCATTTTGGCGGGCCGGTCAGATTCGGTTAAAATGCTGGCAGAAGAAAAAGGACTTGAGTCCAAAGTGTTTGATTTATCAAATGCGGACCACATTGCAGAACAATTAAATGGTATTTCTGTTATGGCCAACTGCGCCGGACCATTTTCCCAAACAGCCGAACCCATGATGGAGGCCTGCATCAGATCCCAAACCCATTATGTAGATATTACCGGTGAAATTGCAGTGTATGAAAAAGGATATGGTTTCGATGCTGAAGCCAAGTCCACTGGAATTGTAATCTGCCCCGGTGTTGGGTTTGACGTAATTCCAACCGATTGTATTGCTGTTCATCTTAAAGAGAAGATGCCCGATGCCACCCACTTGACTTTAGGATTCGCCAGCAAGGGATCCAAGGCTAGCAAAGGGACAGCCAAGACGGCGGCTGAGGGGATGTCCCAAGGGGGAAAGATCCGCGAGAATGGCGAATTGAAACAGGTCCCCTTAGCCTACAGGGAACGGGAAATTGATTACGGATTTGGGCCCATCAATGCCATCACCATTCCTTGGGGTGATGTGTATACTGCCTATCACAGTACGGGTATCCCCAATATTGAAGTATATTATCCAACCTCACCAAAAGCGGCCGAAAGCTTAAGAAAACGTCAAAAATATATGAAGCTGATGAAATTTAAATTTGTGAAGAATTTTGTTTTAAATCGAATCGAAAAAACCTGGGTTCCAAATACGGCGGAAGAACGGGCCAAAACAAAATCTTTTGTTTGGGGTGAAGTCAAAAATGCCGCTGGAGATGTACTATGTGGCCGTTTAACCACCGTGGATGGGTATGATCTTACCGCTTCAGGGACGGTGGAAGCGGCCAAATATTTATTGGGGGATCATGGCAAGAGCGGGTATTACACGCCCAGCCTTTTGATGGGTAAAAATTTAATAGACAAAATGCCTGGCTTCTCCGGAATTGAATATACGGGAGGTGATTCATGATCAAATTAATTCTAAAGGTACTTGGCGGCGCCTTTGGCCTGCTGCTCGCCTATTTATTATTCTGGCCTGTGAATGCAGAACCCGCAGTATGGGAACCACCAATTAGGCCGAAAATGACGGGGCAATTCGCACCCAATGACTATTTAGCCGATGCAGAAATTCTTGGCCTAAACGATGGGATTGGTCCTGAAGATGTGGCCGTGGATAATGCAGGCAATATGTACGCCGGTTATGAAGATGGGCGCATCATTAAATATGATGTGTATGGAAAAATCCAGGGTGTTTTTGCGGATACGGAAGGACGTCCCTTGGGA
The DNA here is from genome assembly GCA_964343505.1 of uncultured bacterium. Lineage (GTDB taxonomy): Bacteria > Fidelibacterota > Marinisomatia > Marinisomatales > TCS55 > TCS55. The sequence goes on along the minus strand of CAYFJU010000022.1, from coordinate 25,253 downwards.
TTGGATTTTGATGCAGATGGCAATTTGATTATTGCCGACGCCAATAAAGGATTACTCTCAGCAGACCCTGAAGGGAATTTATCGGTGTTGACTACAGAATCATTTGGGATTCCCTTTGCCTTCACTGATGATGTGGATATCGGTCCTGATGGTAAAATTTATTTCACAGACGCATCATCAAAATATGATATTCATGATTACCGCGTGGATCTCATGGCCCATAAGGCCTTAGGTCGGCTTTTGGTATATGATCCGGCAACAAAGAAGACCACCACAATGCTCTCAGATCTCTATTTTGCCAATGGCGTGGCTGTGAGTCCCAATGGTGATTTTGTTTTGGTGAATGAAACATCCGAATACCGTGTCCAAAAATATTGGCTGAAGGGAGAGAAAGCGGGCCAGGCAGAAACAATCATGGAAAACCTGCCCGGATTTCCTGACGGTATTTCCTCTAATGAAAAAGGCATTTTCTGGATTGCCCTGCCGGCCTTACGAAAAGAGATTATCGATAATTTGGCCGGGAAACCGTTTTTAAGAAAAATGGTCCTGCGCCTGCCGGAAGCGGCCCAACCGGCACCGGACCGCCATGGGTTTATCCTGGGAATTGATGGGGATGGAAACGTGATCCATAATCTCCAGCACCCATCCCCGGAGTCATTTTCGCCCATCACCAGTGTAGAAGAAAAGGACGGCATTTTATATTTGGGCAGCCTGACCTACCCCGGTTTTGCCCGAATCAGCGCGCCCGAATAATCCCCACCGCAAATTGGGTTAAAGCGGGGATCATATCGCCAAACATGGCGAATCGCTTATCCTGGGTTTGCCCTTTTAAATAGCGGATGTATATCTGGGCCGCAATACCCACTAATCGGAATAAACCCAATATGTGATAGAACGAAATCTCCGATACATCCCGTCCGCTGGTTTCTGCATATCTCACCACCAGTTCTTTTCTCGTCAGGAACGAATCATCCACAGGCATCATGGTCGATTGCTTAAAAAATGGCGGATCATTAGGATCAACCCAGTAGCAAAGTAAAGCACCAAGATCGGCCAATGGATCTCCAAGTGTACACATATCCCAGTCGAAAATGGCTTCGATTTTTCCCGGATCATTCGTTGCCAGCATCACATTATCTAATTTATAGTCATTATGAACAAGCGTAGCGGCACTGGATTGGGGCATATTATCATTCAGCCATTTGTAGATTTCATCCATCTCAAGAATGTCTTTGTGCTTGGCCGCTTCCCAACGTTTATGCCAGCCCGCCACCTGCCGTTCAATAAAGCCCTCCGGTCTTCCTAAAGATTCAAGTCCCAGGGATGTATAATCCACTTTATGAAATTCTGCCAACGCATCCGCTAAGGCAATACTCATCTGTTTTCCCGCTTCAGGCAAGTGGGAATAGCCTGACGGCATTTCGGTTCGGACAACCACACCCTTATGGCGGGCCATGACAAAAAAAGGTGCCCCGACTATGGATTCATCATCAGAAAATAAATATGCTTTGGGTGCTTGGGGGAATGCTTGGTGAAGAACGGAAAGTACACGATATTCTCGAGCCATATCGTGAGCCCCCAGCGCCACAGGTCCGAGAGGTGGTCGCCTTAAAACATACTCATGGGAGCCGTAATCCAGATGATATGTAAGGTTGGCTTTGCCGCCGGGGAATTGACGAACAATTAAAGGATTGTCAGATCCTTCTAGTTTTCCCTTTAAAAAATTTGTTATTTTTTGTTCGTCAAATTTTTCATCCGAACGAACGGAAATCGTATCGGCGCTGGGATTCATATTTGAAAGACCAGATTTAATTGTGTGATTCTTAATATTTTTTCCAAATCAGAGAACCCTTCTTTATTTAACATCCCCATCTGCCTCCGGCATCTTCACCAAATAGGGGAAAGAAAGACAGAAAAAAGAACAGAGTTTCATTTATAAAACGAAACCTTTCCCCTGTGCTTCCGCTAAAAAAATGTGATTAATTTTTACCGATTTGATATTTTTTCAGAATGCGCTTTGCGGCCGCCAGTTTATGCACTTCATCGGGACCATCATAAATCCGCGCACCCCTTTCATGCCGATACCAGAATGACAGGGGAATATCGTCCGTAATGCCCAAAGCCCCATGGGTCTGGATGGCTCGATCAAGGATATTCATTAGTGTTTTTGCCACATGAAATTTGATCATGGAAATTTCGGTTCTGGCGGCAGGCGCCCCTTCGGCATCGATCTTTTTGGCACAGGCCAGGACCAACAATCGGGACGAATCAATCTCCGCGCGGGATTCGGCAATCCAACTGCGGACAGCTGGTTGATCTGCAAGGGTTGCCCCCGGTTTCACTTCCCGATCTAATGCCCGTTGACACATAAGGTCAAAGGTCCGTTCGCAGATGCCGATCCAGCGCATGCAGTGATGGATTCGTCCAGGACCGAGTCTTTCCTGGGCCAGTCGAAATCCATCCCCGGGATTTTGAATGATATTCTCTTTCGGGACGCGAACATTGTTGTATTCCACTTCTCCATGGCTAAAAAACCCGGCTCCCGCTTCACCCATGATTGGGATGTTCCGGACTAAATTGAACCCCGGTGTATCCGTAGGTACGATGATCATGCTGGCACGCTTATGACGGCTTTCTTCTTCTGGGTTGGTCACAGCCATAACAATACAAAAGGAGGCCCCATCCACACAGGATGTAAACCACTTACGGCCATTGATCACATATTCGTCGCCATCTAATTCAGCGGTGGTATCCAGCCAAGTGGGGTTTGAGCCGGGGCGGTCCGGTTCCACCATACCAATGCAACTGCGGATTTCGCCTGCCATGAGTGGTTTGAGATACGTTTTCTTTTGATCATCATTTCCAAACATGGTCAAAAGTTCAATATTGCCAATATCCGGGGCCTGACAATTAAAGGTATAGTGACCTAATGGTGATGATCCAAGTATTTCACTCACAGGTGCAAATTCCAAAAAGTGCAACCCCATACCACCGTCTTCTTTCGGGAGGTAGGGCGCCCAAAGTCCCATCTCTTTTGCCTGGGTGCGAAGGGCATCCAATTTTGAGTAAAGTTCACCATATTGATGAAGAAGCAAGAGGGGCTCCAAGGGGATGAGTTCATCTTGAACAAAGGTCCGATATTGTTTTAAATAATTGTTCATAGGATTCCTTAAATCGTTTGGCCCCCATCCACGGTAAATGTTTCTCCTGTGGCAAAGGATGATGCTTCGGAGGCAAGGTAGAGGGCGATGCCGGCGATCTCTTCCGGGTCCGCCATTCGTTTCTGGGGGATGCGCTTAATTACAGATGCATTGGCTATTTCATCCATCCACAGGGCCGAACTGAATTTGGTCTTTATAAATCCCGGTGCAATAGCGTTCACTTGAATATTGTCTTTCGCCAATTCCTGACCCAAAACCTTTGTGAGCATAATAACAGCACTTTTGCTGATACAGTAGATGCCCATCCCCGGTAATGCGTGCTTTCCTGCGATGGAGGCCACATTGATGATTTTTCCGCCGCCTCTTTCGGTCATCGTAGGAGTACAGGCCTTGGCCACTTTGTAATACCCCTTCACATTTACATCCCAGATCTTATCCCACTGACTGTCCTCTGAAGTAAAAATTGGACCATAATGGGGATTGGTGGCGGCATTATTCACCACAATATCAATTCCGCCGAACTTTTCAATACCTTGCTCTACCATAGATTGAATGGAATCATCATCACCGGTATGAACGGATACAGGCAATACATTACCACCGTTTTTGGATAGTGTTTCTGCCGCCTTTTCCAAGTCTGACTGGGTTCGGCTGGCAATAATCAGGTCGGCGCCGTGGTCTAAGAATTTTTCAGCTATGGCGTAGCCAATCCCCCGGGATCCACCGGTAATGAGGGCCACTTTTCCTTCTAAATCAAAAGAAGATGTCATTTTTTCTCCATTTTAATAGAAAAGAAGTAAACGGCTTTCAGAGGATTTCTCCAAGTGATAATCGGATTGTTTGATTGATGCGGCTTTCAATCCTTATTTTCTTCACCATGGAAGGTTGGAAAAAATGAAAATTGCACTGATTCAACAACACGCTACAGAAAATGTGGCAGCCAATGTTCATAACGGATTGGACAACTTGGATAAAGCCGCAGAACAGGGAGCTGAACTGGCTGTGTTCGCTGAATTGGCATTCACGCGATTTTATCCTCAATATTTGGCGGAAGGAGATGTGCGCCATTTGGCGGAACCGGTTCCCGGCCCCACCACAGAAAAATTCATGGCCAAAGCGAAAAAACACAACATGGTAGTGGTCATCAATTTGTTTGAACTGGATAACGGAAAGACCTACGATTCATCACCGGTCATTGATGCGGATGGAACGCTTTTAGGTACAACCCGAATGGTCCACGTGGCGGACTATGCATGTTTTTATGAAAAAAGTTATTATGCAGAAGGGGACCATGGCGCCCAAGTTTATGATACGGCCGCAGGCAAGATTGGTGTGGCCATTTGTTACGACCGTCATTATCCCGAATATATGAGAGCCTTGGGCGTGAATGGGGCCGAGGTAGTGGTCATCCCCCAGGCTGGAACGGTTGGCGAGTGGCCCAACGGACTTTATGAAGCAGAACTCCAAGTGGCATCCTTTCAAAACGGATATTTTTGTGCTTTGGCCAATCGTGTGGGGAAGGAAGATCAAATGGAATTTGCGGGAGAATCGGTCATCACCAACCCGGAAGGAAAGGTAATTGCCCAAAGTCCTTCCGAAGTAGATGACATTTTAATTTATGATTTGGATTTGAGTGAAGTGCCAAAATCCCACGCCCGCACCATGTTTTTCAGGGATCGCCGTCCGGATATTTATCCCTTAAGCTAAAATGACCGAATACCCCAGACTCTACTCCTTCCGCCGCTGACCCTGGGCCATGCGTGCCAGGATGGCGTTAGCTCATGCAAATGTAACGGTTGAACTACGGGAAATTCTTTTGTCAGATCGTCCTGAAGAATTGTACGCTGCATCAACGAAGGGGACCGTGCCGGTCCTCCAACTCCCGGATGGAACAGTCATTGATGAAAGTTTTGATATTATGATGTGGGCACTGGATCAAATAGGCACGGACTGGAAAGAAATTAATTTAGATGAACAGCTGACCATGATCCGGTCGAATGATGAGGATTTTAAACCATGGCTGAACAAATATAAATACCACGAACGTCATCCGGAACAGCCACGGGAATTTTATCAAGAGAAGTGTGGCGAAATCCTGGCTACTTATGAGGCTGCCCTCAAATCCAATCCATATCTCATGGGAGAAAAAGTCCAATGGGCCGACGTGGCGATCCTGCCCTTTGTCCGGCAATTTGCCCATGTGGACTTACCCTATTTCGAATCCACCTATCCCAAATTGAACCGCTGGATAGAAGGATGGAAAGCATCGGATTTATTTCAATCGATTATGAAAAAATATATCCAGTGGCAGCCCGAACATGATCCTTTGATCGTTTCATTCGCATCCTGAATTCATTTTAATTTCCGGCAATGAAAAAGCAAGTTTTATACAATAAAAAGAGCCGTGAACTGCTCATGGCAGAACTCCGGGCGGAACCCTTTGAACGAATCACCTGCTCATTTTACCGATACATTACCATAGACGATCCAGTCACGCTTCGTGACGACCTGTATCGTGATTGGTTCGAATTGAATATTTTTGGCCGAATCTATATTGCCAAAGAGGGGATCAACGCCCAGTTCAGTTGTCCTGAAGACAATTGGGATGGATTCAAGACGAATTTGGATTCCCGTGAAATACTGAAAGACATGCCGCTGAAAATTGCCATCCAAGATGGCGAATCATTTTATAAGTTGACCATAAAAGTAAAAGATGAGATTGTTGCTTATGGCGTCCGGGAAAATGAATATGATATGGATCATGTGGGCAATCATCTCTCTGCGGAAGCCTTCAATGAAAAGCTGGATGATGATCACACCGTGGTTGTGGATATGCGGAATTATTATGAAAGTGAAGTGGGTCGTTTCGAAAATGCCATCGTCCCCGATGTGGATACATCCCGGGAATTACTCCCGGAAGTGAAGCGACTTTTACAGGGCCATGAGCAGGAGGATGTTTTACTCTACTGTACCGGGGGAATCCGTTGTGAAAAGGCCAGCGCCTATCTCATCAATAGTGGATTCGAAAAGGTGAATCAGCTGCATGGGGGTGTGATCCAATATGCCCATGATGTAAAAGCAAAGGGGTTGAATTCAAAATTTATCGGAAAGAATTTTGTTTTTGACGCCCGGATGGGCGAACGGGTGACGGAGGATGTGATCGGCACATGCCATCAATGCAGTGCGCCGGCAGATCGCCATCTCGATTGCGGGAATGATGCCTGCCACATCCTATTTATTCAATGCGACGCATGTAATAAAAAGTATGAAGGCTGCTGTTCCCCGGAGTGCCAGTCATTTGCCAGCCTGCCGATCGAAGAGCAGCGTGTGTTACGGAAAGACCCGGAGAAAGTGGTATCAAAGGCGCGTTATTCCAGCCGGGTCAAACCGAAGCTAACTGAAATCAATCAGTCGTAGCGGACGTACCAAAACGGCCGTCTGTAATATTGACGGATGGGCCGCCCTACAAAGGCCGTATATATCCATCCTGCGAGCCAAAAAGCAATGATGGCCGGCAGAATAATATTTAATAAAATTGTAAAGACACCCAAAACAAACATCAGTGCAAAGGGCAGGATCACCGCCAAACTGATATAGGGGTGATTCAACATAAATTGTTGTAGCTTATTCATCATATTCCTTTTTTTATAAAAACATTGAGCAAAAACTGTGCTATAAACGATTAATTGCCAAATTTGTTTCAGGTTATGACGGATTGGCAGGGGGCAGTTAAACACAAGAAATGTTGTCATCGTATATTTAACTTCTCATTGATTTAGTAATATTTATCAGCGTTCGTTGATCATTAGCTTTTCTCCGGTCCACAGGTGAGAGAAGAGTCATCTAAAATGTAGAAATCCCTAGTTCGTGGGAAGGATCGGCACCACTAATGAAAAATGATGGTCCGCTGTTTATGGAGAATAATACGGTGTTCGAGATGGGCTTTCACGGCGGAGGTCAGTACGCGCCGTTCAATATCGCGGCCAGCGCGGATCATGTCTTTGGCAGAATGATGATGAGTAACGGAAACAACATCCTGGGCGATGATGGGACCTTCGTCCAAATCAGCGGTGACGTAATGGGCCGTGGCGCCAATGATTTTAACACCCCTTTCCCATGCTTGATGGTAAGGTTTTTTCCCTTTAAAAGCCGGTAAAAAGCCATGATGAATATTGATGGCCGTATAGTCTTTCACGAATTGTTCTGAAAGAATTTGCATATAGCGGGCCAGTACAATAAGGTCTACCTTCTCCGAAACCAGTAATTTACGGATTTGGGCTTCCTGCTCCTGTTTTGTATCAGGCATAAGGGGTAAATGGTGAAAAGGAATTTTAAATTGTTCTGCAATTGATCTTAAGTGATTGTGATTGCTGATAATGAATGGAATTTTGCATTTGAGTTCGCCTGCCTGGTATTTGATCAGTAAATCATGCAGAGGCGCCGCTTCTTTGGTCACAAAGATGGCCATGTTCAGGGACACGGTATCATCAAAAATGTGCAGTGAAGCCTGAAGAGAAGCACATGCTTTTTCCAGCTTTTTGATCAAATTGGGTTTGGCATCATTGAGGGAATGATTATCCACAATGACGCGCATGAAATACAGGTTTTCTTCCGGCTCCACATGTTGTTCCAGGTAAAGAATGTTGCCTCTTTCCCCGTATATCAACCCGGTAATGCGGGCCACAATCCCGGGCCGGTCAAGGCATGATAGTTGAATTACCATTAATCTCTTTCAATAAAGTTTGCTGAAAAATACGACCAATTTCTAATTAAAATTAGGCAGTTTAAAAATATACTTTGCAATACAAAGAACTTTGATATAATTTTGATTATATTAAATCTGAGGAAATTATGGAAGAACAATTAAAAATCATCCAGGATATGCTGGCCAAGACGCGGCAGAATGTGGCTGACAACGGCATTTATTTTATCATGTGGGGATGGCTGGTGCTAACAGCATGTTTGGGAAATTACGCATTTGTTTATTTTGATAGGCAAGAATGGATTGGCTCGATGTGGTTTGTGCTCATGGTTGGTGGAGGATTTACCAGTGCTATCATGGGAATACGTCAGGGAAAAAGGACCGGTGTTGTTACATACGCAGATCAAACCATTGGATCACTATGGATGGCCTGCGGTTTGTCGATTACATTGATTGCATTTGTCGGTATGCCCTTAGGAATTGTTCCAATGCAGGCGTTAAGTCCAAGTATAATGGTTATTATTTGGATCGGTGTAATCGTTACCGCCAGAGTGATAGAATGGAAACAACTCCAATGGTCGGCTCTGCTTTGGTTTTCCGGTGCCTTCTTATGCATGTTCATCCATTGGCATTACCATGCACTTGTTACGGGTGTAATACTAATTCCGGGATATCTTATCCCTGGATACGCATTGCGTAAAAAATTTAAATCAGCTCTTAATGATTAAGTTTGAAAAACTTGATCCAATCATTCACGCCCCGGTGCGGCTGGCGGTGGTGACTGTCCTTTCGCAGGTAAAGGAAGCGGATTTTAATTTTATCAAGGAAACCACCGACGCAACCGACGGGAATTTGAGCACCCACCTTGCCAAGTTGGAAAAAGCTGAATTCATCCATATATCCAAACAGTTTGTGGGGAAAAAACCAAGAACGACAGTGTCCATCACGAATAAGGGTCGCAGGGCCTATTCCGAATACATTCAATCTTTAGAATCCTATTTAAAAACGGGGGAATAAAAATGAAAGTGATAATTGGTTTTTTAGCATGTTTAACAATAATAGCGGGGCAGGAACGCTTTAATGTCCAAGGCCATGTAAAAGCAGAGTCCGGTGAAGCGCTGGCTTATGTTAATGTCTATTTTTTAGATAACCTGGAAGGGGCCATGACAAATGAAGAAGGCCAATTCGCTATTCCGACGCGAACAGCCGGGAGAAGGACCCTGCGCATTTCCCACATTGGCTTCGAGCAGCAGGAGATTGCTGTCAATGTAGCAGCCAATAATAATAACCAGATCGAAATCACTTTAATTAAAGCATTCATCGAAATGGATCAGGTAACGGTCAGTGCCGGGTCATTCACCATGGCCGATGAAGAAGGGCAAACCTTGTCCAGTTTGGATGTGGTCACCACTGCAGGAGCCGCGGCCGATATTTTTCGCGCCGTGCAAACGCTCCCCGGCGTCAACCAGGTGGACGAAGGGGCTGGGATGTACGTTCGCGGGGGGGATGTTTCTGAAACAATTGTTATTCTCGACCAGGCCACGGTGAGTCATCCCTATAAGTATGAGTCGGACACGGGCGGCTATTTTGGGATGATAAATCCATTTCTACTTTCCGGAACGTACTTTTCAACAGGGGGCTTTTCAGCCAAATACGGCAATGTGCTTTCGGGTGTGTTGGCCATGGAGTCCCTGGACCTCCCCACCAAATCGTCGATTAACATTGGGGCCGGTTTGGCGGCCTTATCCCTGGGGGGCGCCTGGCTGATTGAACCGAACAAATTAGCCCTTCAGTTTTCCGGGAATTATTCCGATACTAAATACCTTTTTAAAGTGAATGGGGGGGAGGAACGTTTCAAAAAAGTACCCATCAGTTGGGACGGTAATTTCAGCGCCATTTGGAAGTACAGTCCAAAGGGTCAGTTCAAATTATTTCACTACAGCAATATGGATGAAATTGCCGCTGAATATACCAGTCCTATTTTTGCCGATTTTGTTTACAGCGATAACACCAATCGATTGACCAACCTGCAATTACGCCATCTTATCGGGAAAAATATGTTGGTGAAATCCAGTATATCCCACAATGGCTTCGGCCAGGGATTACGCTTAGGCGCGCTAAAACACGATATGGATGATCAGAAGCTGAAATGGCGGACGGATTTAAGCTTTCCTGTCAGTGAAAAAATGACCCTCAATGCCGGTTTTATTGTTGATGGTTTAAACACAACTATTGCCGGGACCTATCCCAAGGATCGGAATGACCTGAGGCCCACAGCCCCGACCAACAGCTTTAACATCGATTATGTGACCCGGCATTATGGCCTGTATGGGGAAGCGGAGGTCACCTGGACAACCCGCCTGTTTTCAACCGTAGGCATTCGAACCGATATTTTAAAGAATCCCAAACAGCAGATTTTTGATCCGCGCTTGTCCTTGAATTATCGTTTGTCCGACACCCAATTCCTAAAGGTGGCAACAGGTCTTTACCACCAATATCCCAAAGCGCAATACCGGGATCAATGGGTAGGGAACCCGGACCTGAAAGCGATGGAGGCCAGCCATGCCATCCTCGGTTATGAATTCAAAACAGAATTAACCAACCTGAAGGTTGAACTGTACCAAAAGAATTACAGTAATTTGATTCTGGATGATGAAGTCAAAAACTATTCCAATGATGGGGATGGCTTTGCCTACGGCGCCGATGTTTTCCTCAAGGGCGGGATTCCACTTGTGTCAGGCTGGGTGGCTTACAGTTACCTGCAATCGGAGCGGAAAGAATTCAAACGCCTGAAGCGTGTGCCGACCGATTATGATATTAACCATAATTTGACGGCCGCGTTAAAAACCCAACTGCCCGGGGGTAACAATGTGAGTATGACCTATCGGTACACCACCGGCAAACCTTACACACCGGCTTTGAATCAATGGAATTCGGCCCGGTTGCCGGACATGCAGCGTTTGGACCTGTCTTTCAGCCGGCTGTATGCCGTTGGGGATGGAGGCCTTTTGGTCATATATGCTGCCTTATCCAATGTGTTGGATCGCCAAAATGTGTATGGCTATATCTATTCCCCGGATTATTCAGAACGCACAGAATTAAAGAGTACCCACGGCCGGAATGTGTATTTCGGTTTTTCGATGAATCTATGAACGCAAAGTCGCCGTGCCTACACTTCGTTTCGGCAGGCAAGCAGAAACGCAAAGGGAAAAAAGAAATATTATAAAAAGTATTCTTTGCACCTTGGTGACTTTGCGTTAAAAATAAAGGAAATAAAAAATGAAAAAAGTATCCACAATCTTATTGGCCCTTTTTACGGTTGCCATGTGTCAGTCTGTTGATGAATTAATCATCCAAGGGAAAGAAAAAATTAAGTTGGCGGTCCAAAACTGGAATGAACAGGAAATGCTGGCCGCCCGGGCCCATTTTGAACGAACGCTCACTTTAAACGATAAAGCATGGCTTGTCCACTATTACGTGGCCTATTGCGATAATCAATTGGTGAACTTTGGTATGAGCCAGCAGGATAAGGGCAAAACCAAAAAATATGTAAATGATGCCTTGGATCATTTGGAAGATGTTATTGCTGAAAAACAGGATTTTGGGGAGGCTTATGCCATGATGTCTTCCATGTATGGGAACAAAATCGCTTTGGCGCCCTGGGCGGGATTTTGGTACGGACCGAAATCGGGGCGGCTCATGGGGCAGGCCATGGCCTTAGAACCGGATAATCCCCGGATTAATTTGATCAACGGCATATCCATGAATTTTACGCCGGAGTCATTCGGGGGCGGAAAAGCGAATGCCAAATTGTTCTTAAATAAAGCGGCTGAATTATTTGAGTCGGATAATCCGGAACCCACCATGCCGGACTGGGGCCATAGCGATGTGTATGCCTGGCTGGGCTCCATTGAATTGGAATTAGGGAACAAGGACGCTGCCCGGAGTCATCTTGAAAAAGCGTTGGAGATCGACCCGAATAATAATTGGGTGAAGAATCAGTTAATGCCGAAGGTGGAGTAAAACGTAATTATTTAAAACGTAATTAGGTAATGAGGTAGTTACGTTTTAAATAATTACATAATTACGCTTTACGTCTTACGAATTTATGTCCGGTGAGAAAATAGTACTTCAACACCTTAACACCTTCTTAATTGAACACTTTCTCCCCTAACTTTTGCCCTATGAATTCTGATTTAAATTTAGCCAAAGAGGCCGCCGTCGAAGCCGGTGGCGTGATTCTCAACTATTATAAAGCCGATTACGAAATTCGGGACAAGGGTTACCATAATCCAGTAACTACGGCCGATCATGCCGCGGACGCGCGCTTAAAGGAAATCCTGATGGATGCCCGTCCCGACTATGGCTGGCTTTCAGAAGAGACGGTCGATTCCCCGGAACGGCTCGCCAAAGAACGGATCTGGGTGGTAGACCCGTTGGACGGCACCAAAGAATTTATTGAAGGGGTGCCAAATTTTGTGGTGAGTATCGCCCTGGTGGAAAATGGAATGCCGATTGTGGGCGTCCTTTATAATCCTGTTACGAAAGAAACTTTTACGGCCGTGAAAGGTGGGGGCGCTTTTTTAAATGGAGAACCCATCCACTGTGCCACAAAAGAAGACCTGGGTGACATGGTGATTTTGAATAGCCGCTCTGAAACCAGGCGTGGATTGTGGGAACCCTACGATGGCACTTTCGGTGAACTGAAGGCCATCGGTTCGGTGGCCTATAAACTAGGGCTCACCGCAGCGGGCCAGGCGGACATTTTCGCCTCTTTGCGACCCAAGAATGAATGGGATATTTGCGCCGGGAACTGCATCATCAACGAAGCCGGCGGAAAGCTGATCGACCTCCATGGAAATCCAAGAACTTACAATCAGGAAAATACCCTTATCGAGCCGGGACTCATCGCCGGGGATGTGGATGCCGTGGATAAAACTTTTGATGTATTAAACTCTTTGATTGAATAAAATTTTTTTCACTATTAATTGATAGACGGTCAATTTTCCCGTATATTTACGCCCCGTATATTTACGTGGAATACATAATGAATCCATTCAAATTCGGAAAAATTGTTGAGAAAGATGATTTTTGCAATCGCCAGCAAGAATTAAAATTTCTAAAAAGCAGGATAACCAGTGGCCAATCCGTCTGGCTATATTCACCACGGAGGTATGGCAAAACATCCTTATTGTTGAAGTCATTTGAAGGGACTGACGAAATAAAAACCATTTATTTTGATTTATATAATATCCTGACATTATCAGATTTCGCCCATCAATATTCATCGGTTTTATCAAAAGTATTATTCGATTGGAAAGATGATCTTCGTTCACTAATACGAAATATTGGACAATATTTTACTGGGTTATCACCGGTTGTTAATCTTGATGAGACCGGAAACCCGTCCTTTTCACTGGAGAAAAAAACCATTGAAAAAATGGATGAAATTGAAAAAATATTGTCCATCCCTGAACAAATAGCTCAAAAGAACAGCATTCAGATTTGCATCGCTTTTGATGAATTTCAGGAATATGAGCGGATTGATCCATTTTTAGTAAACCAAATGCGAACCATTTTTCAGACACAAAAATCCGTTTCTTATATTTTTCTGGGAAGTAAACAAAGTTTAATGAATTCCATTTTTAGCGATACTAAGTCCCCCTTTTATGAGTTTGGCGAAAAAATGAATATTGATCCAATTGGACATGAAGATTGGGTTGAGTTTATTTCGAATAAATTTTCCCAAACTGGATTAGAAATCTACCCGAGTACCATAGAGAAAATATTAGAAGTTTCAAAAGGGCATCCACATTATACCCAATATTTTTCATCAGTTGTTTGGAATTATATAAGTGAAGGAGAAGATCAAAATTCTCCGGAATTTCATCAACAATGGTTAGAGCAGATTATAAATGCACAATCGGACATATTTCAAAACATTATTGACCAACTTACAACCAATCAACGAATTGTCCTGAAAGCGTTGGCTTCTGCAGAAAAAGTACAATTATATGCCAAATCTACATCTGATAAATTTAATTTTCCGTCTGATTCAACATTAAATGAATCTGTAAAAGGTCTTATGAAGAAGGAAATCATCACAAAGAATAATGGATTTTACCAAATTGTAAATCCAATACTGCGTGAATGGTTAAAATCAATTTGAAATTGACTGATGCATTTCGTTTCTGAAAATATTGAACAATACTGTAAAGATTTTTCCGGTCAGGATTCGGAACTCTTAATAGCACTCTCCAAAAAAACTTGGGAAACAGAAGAAATTCCCCAAATGCTGTGCGGTTCATTGGTGGGAGGATTGCTTCAGTTGCTCATCAAAATATCCGGGGCTGCTCGAATTCTGGAGATCGGGATGTTTACAGGATACAGTACATTAAAAATGGCTGAAGCTTTGCCCGATCATGGCGAAATTCATTCCTGTGAATTGATGGAAAAACATGTCCAAACTGCCAAAGGCTGGTTTGTGAAATCCGATGTGAAACATAAAATCCATGTCCATGAAGGGGATGCCACAAAGACGCTGGAAGAATTCAGGGTTGGCTCCTTTGACATGATATTTGTCGACGCGGATAAGCTGAATTATCCCGAGTATTACCGTAAAGGGACAGCCCTTTTGAAAACAGGCGGCATTGCTGTGTTTGACAATATGCTCTGGAGCGGAACAGTTTTAAATCCTAACGATATAGAATCAAATGCGTTAAGAGAAACAGCAGAATTGATTAAAAATAATCATAGATTAGAATCCTTACTGTTACCCGTTCGAGATGGGGTGATGATTTACCGTAAAGTGAATTGAAATCATTGTATTACATATTTGAATTGTGTTACATTTGTGTTACAAATAACAGGAGCTAATTTATGAGAACAGCCCATGTAAATGTTCGTACCGAACCGGAAACTAAAAAGTCCGTTGAAACCATTTTGAAAGAATTGGGTATGACAACTTCCGAAGCCATCAATTTATTTTTTAGACGGATCATCATGTCACAGGGCATTCCATTTGATGTCAGAATTCCAAATAATTATACGTTGGAATCTATTTCGGATATCGAAAAAAATAGAGAGTTGCAACAGGCAGATAGTACCGATGAAATGTTTGAAAAATTAGGCATTTCTATTGACTAAAAAATTAGTCTGGTCGTCTCGATTTGCAAAAGATATGAAACGAATGGTGAAACAGAAAAAAGATTTGAAATTGATTTATACGATTATTTCAAAATTAGAAAACTGTAAACCAATTCCAGAAGGACATAAACCCCATTTATTAAAAGGGAAATTTAAAAACTATAAGGAATGCCATATTCTGCCTGATTGGTTATTAATTTGGAAAGAAGATAGGAAGAACATTTTTCTAACCAGAACTGGATCGCATTCAGAATTATTTAAGAAATAATAGGGAATCAAAACCCTCACTTTTACCCGTTCGGGATGGGGTTATGAATTACCGAAAAAAGAATTAGAGAAATAACATGACACAAATACCAGAAGATGCCATCAAATGTTTAGATAAGGGCTTTGTCCGCCTCGTGGATGCCATGGGCGGGGACGATGCCATTGTTCAAGCCGCCCGCGTAAGTTATGGGAAGGGTACGAGTAAAGTTTCCCAGGATCGCGGCCTGATCCGTTACTTGATGCGTCATCGCCATACGACCCCTTTTGAAATGGTGGAATTCAAATTCCACTGCAAGATGCCCATCTTTGTAGCCCGACAATGGGTGAGGCACCGCACCGCCAACATTAATGAATATTCACTCCGATATTCCGAAGCGCGGGATGAATTTTATTACCCCGATCCGGAGCATATTCAATTTCAGTCTGCCTTAAACAAACAGGGACGGATGGGCGAAGTCCCGGTAGAACTGAAGCAGAAAGTTCAGGACTATTTTAAGGAGATTTCCGATCGTAGTTTTACCATTTATTCCGAATTGAATGAAGCGGGTGTGGCCCGCGAACTGGCCCGCGCCATCCTGCCCGTGAACCTGTACACCGAGTGGTATTGGAAGAACGATCTTCATAATCTACTGCACTTCATTGGATTGCGGTCAGATAGTCATGCCCAGTATGAAATTCGTGTATTTTCCGATGCCATGGCAGAATCGGTGAAAGCGGTGGCCCCATTCGCCTGGGAAGCCTACCAGGATTATGTGGTGAAAGGTATGCGCTTTTCCCGAATTGAACAAAGCTTGCTGGAGAAGAAACTGCCACCGCGTGTGGTTGATGATATTTTGGAAGATATCGCCTACCAGATCACAGCCACCCTGCACAATAATAAACCCCGGGAAGAAACAGATCTTTTTCCCTTATACCAAAAACAGGGAGGTACCGATTCTGAACAAGATTTTAACCTTAAGTGGGATTCTGGTGAGATCGAGATTGGTAATGTGCGGGAGTTGCGTGAATTCAAGGGCAAATTGGAGAGTCTAAAAAAATAGGGCGGATATGTTCAAGTTTTCACGTGTTCAATTTTTTGTTTACTTCTCATACTTGAATACCTGAACACTTTAACACATGAACACTCAAAATCATAACGACGGTCATCGTCAACGTCTCCGGGATAAATTTTTAAAAAGCGGTCTCGATGGTTTCCACGATTACGAAATCATCGAACTCCTGCTTACATTGGGAACCCCCCGGAAAGATTGTAAGCCCATTGCTAAGGAAGTCCTGAAAAAATTTGGCTCTCTGAAAGGAGTGCTGGAAGCTGACCCAAGTGATCTGAAATCCATCAAAGGCATTGGTGATAATAATGTGTTCGGATTGAAAATCGCCCAGGCCGTGGCTCGCAGATATTTAGCCGATAGGGTTATCGATAAAGATTTCGTCCGCTCCGCCGATGAAGTGATGGACTATCTTAAGCACAATCTTCGGGACAAAAATCGGGAAGTATTTTTGGTGATCTACCTGAATGGACGGAATCAAATCCTAAAGATGGAAGAACTTTTTGATGGCACGCTTACTACCTCAGCGGTCTATCCGAGGGAGGTGGTCAAGCGGGCTTTGGACAATTATGCTGCGGCGCTGGTATTCGTCCATAATCATCCCAGCGGCAATCCCAACCCCAGCCAGGATGATCTCTCCATCACCAAAAAGTTAAAAGAAGCGGCGAATGCTATTGAAGTATCGGTGCATGATCATCTTATCATTGCCGGGAACGATGTGTACTCCTTCGCTGACCACGGATTGATTTGATTAGCCGCAGAGACGCAGAGTTAGAAGAGAATAAGGTAAAATAGAAATATAGTTTATGAATTAACTATTCAATTTTTTATACAAGATATCGAAGAAATTTTTATATTCACCTTTGCGTTCTTTGCGACTCTGCGGCTAACAATGAAAAAATTCAATACAAAACTCGTCACTTATGACGCCTCCGGTGCGTGGACCTTCCTGACGGTACCCTTCAGCGTTGAAAAGGAATATGGTACCAAAGCCCAGGTGAAAGTAAAAGGAACCATCGACGGATTGCCATTTCGCAGTACACTCCTGCCCTTGGGGGATGGCAAGCATAACCTTGTGGTGAAAAAAGAGATCAGGCAAAAAATCGGGAAAGAAGCTGGAGATACTGTTTCCATGTCAATTGAAAGGGACCCAGCCAAACGGATTGTTAAAGTACCCAAAGATTTCCGGGATTCCATGAATCGGAAAGCGGCGGAATTTTTTGACGGATTAGCACCCTCTTATAAAAAACTGTATGTAGAATGGGTCACCGGTGCGAAGAAGGAGGAAACACGCCAGCGAAGAATTAAAAAGGCGGTTGAAATGCTGGCGGAAGGGAAAAAATTGAAATAGGATTTAAGTGTTCACGTGTTAACGTTTGAATGTGTTAAAGATTTTGAAATACAGGACTTCCCGAACACCTTAACACATGAACACCTAAACACCTTTTAAAGAAAATCAAATTTGGAGTCCTCCCATTCGAATAAGTTGAGAATGTTATCCTATGACTATTAACACCCAGGGCCGTCTTTTTGGCGGAAAAATCTATTTTTAGTACAGCCATGCTTTAATTCGCATTTATTTGAGTTTATATGCAGTTTAAAACAAAATGAAACATCCTTTAAATGAAACACTGAAAGCACGGTTCAACCTGGGCGAATTCCGCACCGGGCAGGAGGAGATTATCCAAAAACTCCTGGCCGCCCAATCGGTTGTTGTTACCATGCCAACGGGCAGCGGTAAATCGCTGTGTTACCAATTACCTAGCCTACTCTTAGACGGTGTTACCCTAGTGATCTCCCCTTTGATTGCCCTAATGAAAGATCAGGTAGATTCCCTCAAACAATTGAAAATTCCGGCTACTTTTATCAATAGCACCCTTTCTAGTCAAGAAGCCATGCAGCGGGTATCCCTGGTTAAAGAAGGAAAAATAAAACTTCTCTATGTAGCACCGGAACGATTTTATTCTGCCAGTTTTATCGGCCTGCTAAAATCAGTCAAAATTTCCCTTTTTATTGTAGACGAAGCGCATTGCATTTCCCAATGGGGGCACGATTTTAGACCTTCCTATTTACGCTTGAAAAAAGCCATTACCGATATCGGTAATCCACCGGTCGGGGCCTTTACGGCGACGGCCACCCCGGCCGTGAGAAAAGATATCCAAACGCAACTTGGGTTGAAAAAAGTCGATCATGTTGTAACAGGGTTTGACCGGAAAAATCTGAAATATGTGGCCATATCACTGAAGACTGATAAAGAAAAAACAGAAGAAATGCTGCGCATTCTTTCCACCTTGGATGGATCGGGTATTATTTATGTTGGGACAAAGAAACTCACGGAACAAATTACCGATATGCTTAAGGAGCAGGGCCTTCGAGCGGTAGGCTATCATGGGGGCATGGAAAAAGGGAAAAGGGAAGTGGTGCAAAACCAATGGGTTAAAGGTAAGATTCCCATCATTGTGGCCACGAATGCCTTCGGAATGGGAATTGATAAACCGGATGTCCGCTTCGTGGTTCATTTTTCCATGCCTGGATCTGTGGAAGCATATATGCAGGAATCAGGTCGTGCGGGCCGCGACGGGAAAACCGCCTATTGTGTTGCCTTTTCGAATTATTCTGATGTTCGCTTGCAGGAATTTTTTATCGAGAATGCTCATCCCCCTAAGGAGACAATTGTCAATATTTACCGATTTTTGCATTCTCTCGGAAGACAAGACATTTATTTGACGCAAAAAGAAATTGCCGATAAAGTCGGTGCTGGAATTAAGGATTCGATGGTCGCTTCAAGTTTGGCAAGCTTAGAGAAAGCAAACTTATTGCAGCGCTTGAATCGACATGATCATCATATGGAAATTGAACTGCTCAAACCACAGGCTACGGTTCGGGGCTCCATTCAGAAAAAGGTTTTTGAAAACTTATTGAAGCGCATTCCTCCCGGTGATTCCGTTCCCTTAAAAATCCTGCCTGAACAATTGGAAAAAGGGTTATCAATTTCTCACGCTCAGCTTTCCACAGCGCTTATTTCTTTAGACAGCAAAGCTATTATACGTTATTTACCCCCTTTTCGAGGGCGCGGTGTTCGCCTGTTTGGGGAAAAGATACCGGCAATCCAACTACCGATAGATTTTAATTCGATCCAGGAACACCGTCAGTTTCAAATGCAAAAACTGGAAACAATGAAACTATATTATTCGACTGGAGCTTGCCGACGAAAATATCTGCTAAACTATTTTGGTGAATCCTTGGAAAGCGCGAACTGCAAGGGTTGTGATATTTGTTTGAATTGGGGGCCGCCAAAAGGACACACACCTGCTCATTTAAAACCACTTCCGCTTGATGATGAGGACCTTGTTTTAGATATTTTGAAGATTGTTCAGGAAATGAAACAATCGTTTGGTCGGGATGCAATTGCGAAAACATTGGCCGGTTCCAAATCAAAAAAATTACCGCTTCAACTGAAAAACCATGATTTGTTTGGTAAACACGATAATATCACACGAAAATTCATATCATCGGTTATTGATGAATTATTAGGACTTCAGTACTTATTTAGGTCTGAGGGAATGTATCCTGCCGTGTATATCTCTCCCCAGGGGGAAGAAGTCCTTAAGGGCTTAGCAGAGGTACCAACATTAAACGTGATTCCCCAAGCTGGTAAAAGACAGGTCCATTCTAAATTAAAGCTGACCGAATCGCTCCAAATGACCTATGAACTGTATCTCGAAAATGTATCTTTGGAAGAAATTGCCCGAAGAAGAGGTTTTGTTGAATCTACAATTGTGAATCACTTATGCATACTCAACGAATCAGATAAAGTAATTGATTTTACTCGATTCATTGCTGCGGAAAAAATCCCAGTAATCACACAAGCAATTCGGAAAACAGAAACGCCATCCCTTGCGGCAATCCGGGCCAATATACCTGATGATGTAAATTGTACCTATAATGATATTCGGATGATCCTGGTGGAGCAGAAAAAACGAAAATAAAACAGTTGGGACACTTCATTGGAACATTCCAACCATGTTGGCGATTGATCTCACGTACATTCCCTTTCTTTTGGATAAGTAATTTTGCTTAAAGATATCTGGTGATAAAAACTCCCATCACACAAAAATAAAAATCCGTTAAGTTCCACACCAAATTTCCATATCGAAACTATGTCTATCTTTAACCGAGCCGAAGTCATTGATCAGAATTTCACAACCTTTGTGAAAGCGGGAAAACTGCCCCAAAGCAGAACCAACATTTTTCTATCCCACACGAAAATTCAGCCCTCGGAATTGATATCTGTTTTTGAATCTCAGGTATTGAGTCGCCACATGGATTTGAAAGCGCGACTCCTGAAAGATGAAGGGAAATGCTTTTATACCATCGGTAGTTCCGGGCATGAAGGAAATGCTGTTTTCGGAAAAGTATTTCCATACACGGATATGGCTTTTCTCCATTACCGCAGCGGTGCTTTTTTCATCGAGCGATCAAAACAGGTTTCCGGCACGACACCAATCTATGATATGGCGCTGTCATTCATGGCATCTTCCGATGACCCCGTCAGTGGCGGACGTCACAAAGTGGTTGGGAGTAAAATGCTTAACATTCCGCCCCAGACCAGCACCATCGCCAGCCATCTGCCGAAAGCGGTGGGGACGGCCTTTTCCATTGATCGCGCCAGAGATTTGGACATCCCTGAAAGAAAATTGGAAGGCGACAGTATCGTCCTGTGCAGTTTCGGGGATGCCAGCGCCAACCATGCCACAGCTTTGAGCGCCATCAATACTGCCAGTTGGATCACCCACGCCGGCGGCCATGTGCCCATCGTATTTATTTGCGAAGATAACGAAACGGGCATCTCTGTCCCCACGGAAAAACGATGGATCCATGATTCATTTTCTTCCCGCCCGGGGATTGATTATATTACCTGCGATGGTCTTCATCTCATTGATTTGATCATTAAATCTCGTCGAACAGAACATGATTGCCGGATCAACCGGAAGCCGATTTTTCTCCATATGAAAACTGTGCGTCTCATGGGTCATGCCGGTTCAGACATTGAAGCGGGATACCGATCATTATCCGATATTGAAGCCACTGAATTCAACGATCCGCTGCTTCATTCAGCGCGGATTTTGATTGAAAACCAATGTTTGTCCGCTGACGAAATATTGAATCTATATGAATCATGTCGAACCCAGGTTATCCACGTTTTTGAAGCAGCAACCGACCGGCCAAAACTGGAAACTGCTGAAGGTGTGATGGAATCCATTACCGCCAACCAATATGATATAAATGTCCCTGGTCAACCCAACGAAGCATCAAGAAAGACGCTTTTTGGTAAGGAATTCAAACGATTGGATCAGCCCCAGCACATGGCCAAGCTTATTAATTATACGCTGTCAGACATTCTGCTGCGCTACAACAATACACTAGTCTTTGGGGAAGACGTGGCCCTGAAGGGCGGCGTATATCATGTGACAGCAGATCTCTATAAACAATTTGGAATTCGTCGCGTCTTCAACAGTCCCTTGGATGAAACGTCCATCATCGGGTTCGGGATCGGTTTCGGCCACAACGGATTTGTCCCCATTCCGGAGATCCAGTTCTTGGCTTATCTCCATAATGCGGAAGACCAATTGCGGGGTGAAGCGGCCACCTTGCCCTTTTTCAGTGAAGGTCAATTCACCAATCCCATGGTGCTCCGTGTTCCCGGGCTGGCCTACCAAAAGGGATTCGGTGGACATTTTCATAATGATAATTCACTGGCGATCTTCCGCGATATTCCCGGTGTGATTTTGGCGGTGCCATCCAATGGTGCCGATGCGGTAAAAATGCTTCGGACAGCCGTAAGAGAAGCCTATGAAAACGGCAGAGTCGTGGTATTTGTAGAACCCATCGCGCTTTATATGACGAAAGATCTCCATGAGCCTAAGGACGGAAAATGGAATTTTCAATATCCCGATGTTGATGAAGAAATTCCGGTGGGTGAATTTTCAGAATATGGAAAGGGGAAAGCACTCACCATTATCACTTATGGGAATGGATTGTACTTGTCGCTCCAGGCGCAAAAAGAGATTGAGAAAAAATTAAAGAAAAAGATTAAAGTTATCGATCTGCGGTGGTTGTCTGATATCAATATTCAAAAATTATTAAAGGCAATCGGCGCCTGTGAAAATGTGCTCATTGTGGATGAATGCCGAAGGACCGGCTGCCATGGAGAAGGTCTCTTGGCCCAATTGGTGAGCGAATCGAAAAAGCCGTTGAATATTCGACTCCATGCGGCGGAAGACAGTTTTATTTCATTGGGTGTTGCCGCTACCGCCACACTGCCAAGTAAAGGATCCATCATCCAAAATGCATTGGAGTTGGTGAATGTTTAATTATATTTTTTATACCGCCCCTAAATCCCCGCCTATTACAGGCGGGGACTGGAAGGGTTTAAATTGACTAGCGGTATAATATAATGAAGAAAAAACGCATCGTCATCATCTGCCCCGGGCGGGGGACCTACACACGGGAAACTTCCGGTTACCTGAAAGCCCATTGTTCACCGGCCAAAGCCAAAATTGATTGGATGGATGCCGAGCGAAAATCCACCGGTTTACCCACGCTTTCTGAATTGGACACCCAACCTTTCAAAGCCAAGATTCACATGGCCGGTGAACATGCGTCTCCGCTCATCTATGCCTGCAGTTTGTCCGATTTTCTCTCCATTGATCAAACCCAATTTGAGATTGTGGCGGTCACGGGGAATTCCATGGGCTGGTATATCGCGTTGGCATTAGGTGGTGCTTTATCCTATGAGAATGCTTACCATCTCATTGATACCATGGGTTCTATGATGTCCGGGGGTATCATCGGCGGACAAATCATTTATCCTATTGTGGATCAGAATTGGCAGGTAGACGAACCCAAAAAAGACGTGGTGTTGGCCGAAATTGAAAACGCCGGGGCCCACGTGTCTATCTTTCTTGGGGGCTACCTGGTCATCGGCGGGGAGCAGAAAACATTGGACCAATTATTATCAGCATTACCAGTTGATGATAAATATCCCTTCCAACTTCCGTTCCATGCGGCATTTCATACACCGGTTTTAGAATCCGTTTCTCAACAAGCAATGGGACTATTACCTGAATCTCTTTTCCAAAAACCTGCGGTTCCGCTGGTGGATGGCCGGGGGCATATATGGTCACCATTCAGTACGGACACTAAAGAATTACAAAATTACACTTTGGGTCACCAAGTGGTGCGGAGCTATGATTTTACTGCCGCCGTGACAGTAGCCATGAAAGAATTTTGTCCTGATAAACTGGTATTGCTGGGGCCGGGGAACATCCTGGGCGGCGCCATCGGACAGATCATGATCCAAAACAATTGGCTGGATGTGGATTCAAAAAAGGTTTTTTCAGAGCGGCAGAAAAAGGCTCCCCATTTAATCTCCATGGGGATGGAAGACCAGCGGAAACTGGTATGCTAAAGGGCCGCATTAATGTTATTACTCCGGCACTGGTTAAGCGTATGAATATTCATACCATTATATGCCCCATAAATATGTAAAACGTAATTATCCCCTATATCACGTTTTATTAGATATTTACGTTTTAAATAATTAATATAATTCTTCATTTAAAACACATTATTTTTATTCGAAATATGAGCATAATTATTACGACTAACTGATGCCAGTTTAATAGAAATGGCTTCGTCAGTACCATTAGAGGAAAAAAAGCAATTTTAAAGGAGATAAATTCTCACGCTGAAAAAGTGGTGTGGTGAGATGAAGAGTTGAGACGGATTATTTATCGCTCTAAATCAACCGCCACGATAGGGTCGGCTGGACTTTTTTGTTATGACCATGCATAGCCAGCTTTGAATTTTGATATACCTATCTTGCTTAGTAAAAATACGGAGGAAACATGGATAACAGATTAAAAGTACCACCCCAAAATAAAAGTCTATTAACGTCACCGGAAGAATTGGCGAATAAACTTAGTGTTTTGGTTGATCAACATTTTGAACTTACTGGAAAAACTAGAACTGATGGTTCAAATGTTCGTAAAAAGATAGGTAAAACTTTAATGAGTGATAATCCACCCGTAGGGGCGTCAGAAAACTCCTTCGAAGTAATTCCCAAAAAAGGTGTCCCAAAAATTCTGTTGGAATTCGTTGACACTTACATTGTCACGACCGGCACTAAATACAATCTTCAAGTTTGGAATAGAAACCCGTCAACTGAGTCCGTACAAGTTCAATACTCTAATGGTGAGACACTTCAGTCTGGTGAAATGCGGTTTGTATTAATGAAAATAGATTCTGAGGCAAAAATAATCAGATCGATAGCTGTGTTAACACCGGATTATATCGTAAGAAAATTTGGTGACTTTGGAAAGCCTACAGTGAAAAACCAACTTATAATTTCAGATTCAGCGCGTCAGTCAGTATTAGCTAAACCAAATAGTCTCTTATTCTATGACGATGACAAAAAAGTTGGTAAAGCATCTAACATTGGAAACTTGTCTGATGTTAGTGTTCGTGATGAACCAACTGAAGAAACACTTTTACCGCTTTCAGAAATTAAAAAAATCGTAATTAACAGCATAATTGGTCAATCCATTGCACCAAGTGCAACTAAAACCCGTGGTCAGAAGTTAGAAGGAAAATTTGCGACTGCATTAGGCTACACGATTAGTGATGATGAACTTTTAATTGGTGAGTTACCTGACATAAGAAATCAAGCCATTGAAGTAAAGATTCAAGATTCACCAACTGTGGATTTAGGTAAATATAGCCCTGAATTTGAAAAAGTTGTTCCAGAATGTGGGGGCTTTACTACTCGAAATATTCGTTATTTTATTGCTTTGACAAACCCTAAAACCAATATTATTTGTATTAGCTACGATTTAATCTGACACATTTGGCAATAAAAAGTGGTGGCCA
>CAYFJU010000021.1:0-43128 GCA_964343505.1 uncultured bacterium | reverse complement strand
AGTTATGTGTACCACTCGTTTTTAGGAACATCGGTAGAAGTTGATGAAACATTAAGAAAGAATCTCTCCCATTTTGAACTATCGGAATTAATTGACTTCAAAAAACTTTCTTTCGAAAAGTCCATTTCGTTAGGCGTCAAAAAAAAAGTTGATTTCAAGAAAATTTGGAACACAGAAAAGTTAGTTTCTCTTTCTTCAATAGCAACAATTCAAAAAGGAAGTACCATTACCAAATCGAAGGCGGTAGCAGGAAAAGTACCAGTAGTAGCTGGTGGTCAAGAACCTGCTTATTATCATAATAAATCCAATCGAAAACCTAACATCATAACGGTAAGCGCATCCGGTGCATACTCAGGATTTATAAACTTCTGGGACGTGCCAATCTTTGCATCTGATTGCAATACTGTACAATCGGCAGATGAGAATAAATACTCTACGACTCTTCTATTTTACTTCTTAAAAGCAATTCAACCCGTATTCTATGCTCTTCAAAGGGGACAAGCCCAGCCCCATGTGTATGCCTCAGATATAGCTTTGGTAAAAGTCCCTGAGCTTTCAAAAAAGGTGCAAGACAAAATCTTATCGGAGATTAACAAATTAGAAAATGAAGAAGACAAGCTAAGAGACCAGCTAATAGCATTGAATACAAAAATTGACAATGAATTTTCAAAGGTGAATTTCAGTGAGGTCGGTTTAGGTGGTATTGCGAAATTCAAAAATGGACTGAACTATAGCGCCAAGAGTACAGGAGAGTTAGTGACTATTGTTGGTGTCAAAGATTTCCTTGAGAACTTCTCGCCTAATTTGAATGAACTGGTGCAGGTAAAAATTGACGGGAATTTGAGTGAAGAATACCATTTGGGCAATGGTGACATACTTGTGGTCAGGTCAAATGGTTCTGCAAACTTGGTTGGGCGGTTCATATACATTGACAAGCTACCAACTACAACATCCTTTTCCGGGTTCACAATCCGCATTCGGGCAGACAGAGAGAAAGTAAACCCCAAGTATCTGTGTTACTGCTTGCGGACTGAAAAAGTGCGTAACCTGATAACCAAAGACCCGAAAGGAGCTAACATCAAAAGCGTAAACCAGACTATGCTTTCAGCAGTTCCAGTTCCGTTACCACCACTGGACAAGCAGACAAGCATCATTACCAAAATTGAAAAAATTGAAAAGGAAATCGCTCAAATAGAAAAAAAACTACAGGGCATGGACAAGGAGAAAGAAGGAATCTTGATGAAGCATTTAGAATGAGAATTCCAACGCTCCATAGTCAAGCACATTGGCTGGTCGCACAAGTCAGCACACAGACCAAAACCAGCCAAAGAGCTTGCCTATCCCAACCCTGACAAAGAAAAAAATGAAAATGCACTGGCTACAACATAGTGTAAAAAAAACATAGGGCTGACAAGGGTTTCAGAGAGTTTAGTGCTCTCAAAAAACTTTATTCTCGGCAGACAGGAAAGTACTCCTAAAGCCCTACGTTTTTTACACAGAGCCGTTAGAATATCCGAAAAAGTTTCATCGCATTTTCTGTTGTATGGGTGGCAATCTCTTCAAATGGTATATTATGAATTTCAGCCAGTTTTTCCGCCACAAAACGGGTCCTTCCCGGCTCATTGGGCTTGCCCCGATGAGGTACAGGACTCAAATATGGAGAATCGGTCTCCACCAAAACACGATTCAGTGGAATATCCTTCGCTACCTCCGGTAAATGGCTTTTCTTAAAGGTTAAATTCCCGGAAAAGGAAATGTAGTACCCCATATCCAGAAACGCTTTTGCCGTCTCCAGCGTACTGGAAAAACAATGGGCTACCCCCACCACATCGGGAAATTCAGACAAAACCTGCAGCACATCTTCATCCGCATCCCGGTTATGAAAAATCACAGGACGATTCAAATCCTGGGCAACTTCCATTTGTGCCCGGAATACTTCTTTCTGCACACTCGGTTCGGAGATATTTCTAAAATAATCCAGGCCCATCTCCCCCACGGCGATCATACTTTCATACTCCATGAGTGCATAAATCTCATCAATATATCCGTCCGTCACATCCTTCGCGTCATGGGGATGCACACCGGCAGATGCGAAAATATGATCATTATTTTCTGTGATGGAGAGACATTCCCTGGAATCGCCAATATTGGTGCCCACACAGATGAAACGTGTCACGCCCAATTCATTGGCCCTGGCTATAACATTTTCTAAATCATTTTTTAAATCTTCATAATACAGGTGGCAATGGGTATCGGTAAGCATATTTAATTCTTTTTCGTAGTTAAATTTGGTTATGAAGATAATGCGGAATCATGTGTGGATTACAGTCCTCTTTTACCTAAATCTATCTGGATGTAAACCATCAGTCGATGAAGCTGAAGCGGTGAAAGCCACCCTCATTGAAATGTGGGATGCCATTGAAAAAGAAGATGTTGATCGCTATGCCAGTTATATTCATCCTGATTTCACCCAGTTCGGTGAAACCGATTCTGTGTTAAGGGTGGGGAAAGAAGCGGAAATTGATGAGATTCGCGGCTGGATTGAAGCATCAGAAAATATTCATACCGATATGGAAGCGCCGCGCGTTACGATCAAAGGCAATGTGGCCTGGATTGTGTATTATTGGTCCGACGCGGGCACGACCAACAGCAAACCTTTTGCCACCCGCGGCAAGTCAACCAGAATATTTGTGAAAGAAAATGGTAAATGGCTTTGTATTCATGGGCATTATACATTGCTGGAAGAAAATTGAGGTAACATCATGAATGATACGACCCATCGCAACTGGACCCATTGGTTCGAGATACCCGTCAGTGACTTTGACCGGGCAAAAACATTCTATGAAACCATTTATAAAATTGAAATTGAGGTCATGGATTTCGGCCCCTTCAAGATGGGTATTTTCCCCCATCATAATGTGGGCTGTGCCATTTGTTATGGCGAACGCTATACGCCAGGAAATCAAGGCTCCGTTGTTTACCTGGATGCCAATCCAGATTTAAATGAAATCTTAAATCGGATTGAAAATGCCGGTGGGCAAATACTCCAAGTCAAAAAACAAATTTCCGATGCGCATGGATTTATGGGCCTTTTTATCGACAGTGAGGGAAATCGAATGGCTTTACATTCCATGGAGTAAAATACTGATTAAATGAGTTTCTACGTTACAGCGCTGATGTTTGCTATCCCGATCTTTTCAATTTTAATCGGCATTGAAATGATTGCGGCCCGGAGAAGGAAAATCCAGATCAATCATCCTGCTGATATGATCTCCAGTTTGAGTTCAGGCTTAACAAATACCATCCGTGATGGAATTAAATTTGGGTTTGTTCTTCTCAGTTATTCCTGGCTTGTGGAAAAACTAACAATTTATAAAGTAGAACCGGTTTGGGCGGCGGTAGTCATTGCTTTTATTGTTCAGGATTTTACGGGATATTGGCTTCACCGTCTCAACCATCGTGTAAACGTATTTTGGAATAGGCACATCATTCACCACAGTAGCGAAGAGTTTAACCTGTCCTGTGCCCTTCGGCAGTCAATTTCGGACACGGTGAAATTCGGTGCAATTTTTATGGTACCTGCGGCTTTGCTTGGAATTCCAATGTCTATCTTTGCAGTTCTCGGACCGATTCATTTATTTATGCAATTTTGGTACCACACAAGGCTGATTGATAAAATGGGCTGGCTGGAAAAAGTGATTGTTACACCATCCCATCATAGAGTTCATCATGCCATCAATCCTGAATACTTGGACAAGAATTACGGCCAGATCTTCATTATTTGGGATAAGCTATTTGGATCTTTTCAGCCTGAATTGGCAACAGTTAACCCGGTTTACGGCATCATCCGCCCGGCAAGAACATGGAACCCGATCATCATTAATTTTAAACATTTGTGGCAATTGATCAAAGACGCCTCTCGTACCGAAAATATTTGGGACAAAATCAGAATCTGGTTCATGCCCACCGGATGGCGGCCGGAGGATATGACTGAGAAATTTCCCATACGAGTCATTGAAAATCCTTCGAACCAAATCAAATATAAATCCGAAAATTCCGCGACTCTCATTATTTGGTCATGGATGCAAATGGTCATTACCCTAGGACTCATGTTTCATTTGTTTATTGTGAGTTCATCCGTGGGACCATCATTTACATTGATCTACGCATTACTTTTAATTATCCATGTTTTTGCTTATACATCACTATTGGACGGTCGGAATTACGCAATATTGGCTGAAGGAATAAAATTTATCCTGGGATACGGATTCATCGGGTTTCAGGAATTTTCATGGTTTGGCATACATGGATACCCCACAATTATCATGGGAGCTTATCTATTCTTATCATTAGGAATTACAATTTACTTTTTAAAGACAGAATCAAAAACGCTTGAAATGGCCGCGTCCTAATTAACGGGTCAGAATTTTTTGAAATACACAATCGAAATTGAGATCAACCTCCCCAGAAAGCGGGTGATCGAACTGTTCGATAGCACCGAAAACTTGTATAAATGGCAGCCGGGGCTGGTGAATTTTGAGAATATCAACGGCACCCCCGGTGAAGTGGGAACCAAATCCCGGCTCCATTACAAAATGGGCAGACGGGAAATTGAGATGATTGAATCGATCACAGTGAAAAATCTTCCCCATGAATTTTCCGGCACTTATGAAGCCAAAGGCGTTTGGAATGAAGTGAAAAACTTTTTTCATGCCGTGGATGAAAACACCACCAAATGGGTCGCTGAAAATGAATTTCAATTTAAGGGCTTCATGAAACTAATGGGCTGGCTCATGCCCGGCGCATTCAAAAAAGAGTCGATGAAATTTTTAGAGCAGTTTAAGGCCTTCGCGGAAAGTCAGTAAAGTTGGTCTTCCGAACAGCCAAACTGATTGCTTTTTTTATCCTCCCCTTTTTCATTTCAGTTTGTGATGATTTAGCAAAAAATGATCGTAAAGAGGTGAATTGCCGCAACCTGGAACTTGGTTTAATCCATAAGGATTATGAAAAAATCGGCACTGAATTGGATAAACTGACTGAAGATTTATCACCGAATCCAACCGCAAGCGATCCAATCGGCCATTCGGAAAATTTAGTTGGGTTTACAGAACAACTAATGAAAACGTGTGAAGAACTCGAGGTAAAGATTTTTTGTTATGCCTGTGTAGAAACCAATCCGCCCCAATCTGAATTAACGATTCAACTAGATTCATCTGGTACCATCATAGAAAGGATTATCGATATTATGACGCCTTCCTATAACACTTTAGGATTTAATGGAATACATTAAAGATAATATTAATATAGTTAAAATAATGTAGGGGTCACCCATGGGTACCCCCTACGAATACGTGAAAAACATCATGAAAATAATATTAATCGTTTTAACCCTCCTTCTATTTTCAATTCTGTTGGCCCAAAATAAATGTGATTCAGAAATCCCAGAAATTTATATCAGTGATAAGGCCAAAGAAGTTTATGAATTAAAATTCCAAGAAGCGAAAGAGAATTTCGCTGCAGATCCCACCGCCGATAACCTGATCTGGCTGGGACGCCGAATCGCCTACCTGGGCAACTATGAAGATGCCATTGAAATCTATTCCAAAGGGATTTTGAAATACCCGAAAGATGCCCGCTTTTATCGACACCGTGGACATCGATTTATTTCCGCCCGGTGCTTTGATTTGGCCATCAAAGATTTTAAAAAGGCCGCCAGCCTCACCCGCTATAAGCCCAATAAAGTTGAACCGGATGGTCTTCCCAATGCGCATATTCCCACCAGCACGCTGCAGGGTAATATCTATTACCATCTAGGGCTCATATACTATATCCAAGGGAAATACCGCCAAGCCCGGCGCGCCTACAAAAAATGTCTTGAATTGGCAGAAAATCCCGATAGTTATGTGGCTGCGGCCAATTGGTTCTATGCAATCTACCGGCACCTGGGTCAAGACAGACGCGCATCAAAATTACTATATACCATAAAAGACGATATGAATTTGATTGAAAATCATTCCTATCACACCATCCTCAAAATTCATCAGGGCAAGGTGGATCCCATTGAATTGGAAAAAGAAATCATGACCGGCCAATCGTTGAACAATACTACTTTGGCATTTGGGTTGGGAAATTATTATTCCATCAATGGTAATGAAGAAAAAGCGCAGGCATTGTTTAAAAAGATTACGGATGGCAATCAGTGGTCCGCATTTGGATATATTGCCGCTGAGGCGCGCCTGAAATAAAACCAAAAATATTAAATTATACTATAAGCAATAGAATCCAATACTATTTAGAAAATATTTATGAACTATAGTAACTTTAAAAAGATTTGATTGGAGTCATTATTAATTTAAAAATGTACAGGCCCATAAAAAGAACCCAAGAGGATATACTGCAGTCTAACCAATTAAGTTTCCCTTTAATCTTAAGGTTTAAACCAAACAAGGCAGAACTTATGAACAAAAAAATATTGCTCAAAATGGTTTGGTTTTTCATCCATTTGGAATCGGTAAGGTCATTATCCATAAAAACTATAAATTCATCCATAGAATTCAACTGTATATTGATTAGCATGGACTTTAGAAAGATAGCTGAATTAAATAATCTCAATAATTCGTAAAAACAATATCCTGATAGAAACCATATTGAAGCTGAATAATAACTATTTAATTGAATTTCCACTTCAATATATTTAAGAATTGCGAAGAGTATAAATAAAAGCGCCAAAAAGGTCAATAGCGTAATACCACTATTCATAAATACAGACAAATATGCAGTCAACTTAATAAAAGATGTAGCACCCTGGGGAGTTACAGATAAAATATAATTCAGCGTCAAAATAGAAGCTGAAATATTTAAAACAATATATAGTGTGATGATGACACCAATATTATTTTTTATGCTTTTATTTTTCAACTTAGCGACCATAATAACGAATGAGAACTGTCTCAATGAACGCAGCAATGGTTATAAAAATAAAAGGTGTAACACATTCAAATATTGACGGAACATATTTAAAATTAAATTTTTTGGACCATACTAAATCTTTTAACACTAAACTTCCTTGTAGTCCGAGGACACTAAGCCACAATAAGGCAAAAAGCTCAATGATACCATAGGTTGAAAAAGAAATCAATACTTTTTCTAATGGTATTCCAATTGCTAATGTTGACTGAATGATTAGACCCAATAAATAGGAGTTCCAAACCAAGCAAACAACAGCAATAATTCCAGCTGAAAAATATCCTCCAATGCAAATTATTAATCCAACTATAGTGTTATTTTTCAAAAGCATTAAATATAACTCTACAAAAGAATCATAATTTTTAGAGAATTTTGTGTAAAATAAATTGTTTTCCAAATCAATTATATCATCTTTAATGATCATTTCATTTTTTGAAAAATCGGAAGTTAATGCCACTGTAGTTCCTATAATCCAAATAAATAATGAAAACACAAATAGCCCCTTATTTTTAGATAAGAAACAAAATATTTTTATTAGAGATTTTCTAAAAATTTAACCCTTTTCTCTAATGTTGCATGTTGCAAATCCCCTTTGGCTATCATACCCTTACTAAGGGAATCGATTTTTTTAAGGGCCTTTATATAAATCTCAACTCCTACCTGTTTTGCTCCAAATTTATCTGCTTGATATTCAAGTTTTCTTTGAACAATGCTAGGGATTAATACGGCAAAAAATACAATATTACACAATATTAATAATATTTTTAGAAATTCATTTGAAATATCCGTGATAAAAAATACACTAGTTGCGATTAGCGGAGCACATATTAAAGCAATACCAAGTACATACTTTATGTGATTTAATACCAAATGCCCCATTTCATGAGTAAAAATTGCCTCCAGTTCCTTCGGATTAAGTTTTTGCACAATTGATTCCCCTAACACAATCGACCTTGAAAAAGGAAGCACACCTGTAGCGTATGCATTTATAAATTGTCCTTTAAAAATGAAGACCTCATACTTATTCCTACAAAAGTTTTTTAGCAGGTGTTGTTTTAATTCATTTTCAGCAGGCACCAAATTTTTATCTAAAGAAATAAAAATAGGTCTAATTACCAATCCAAAAATAGTCGGAGAAGTCATTACTATGGAGAAAAATAAAAATAAATAAATTTTATTTTGTGAAAAGTAGGGATTTAAAGTAAGAAACGATGATAGTGAGAATATAGAAACTAGAAAGGACCACTCAAAAAAAACTAATTCCAACCTGGAAATAAAGAAGTATTATTATTCTTATTGAAATAAGATATGATATATGCTAAAGCAAAAGGACAAAACACAAGGACTAATGCACCTATAGGAATAAATATTACAATTTTCTCCAAAGTTTTACCGAAAAAATCAACTAAAAATAGAAATGGACTCCAAAATATTATTGAAATAATTATATAAATACTATTGGACATAAATCCGGGGACAGCCTATTGCTGTCCCCGTAAATAGGTTAAGGTCAAGCCGCACCGAGCGCAATACCGGCGAGTACTCCAATTGGTCCCCCAACGATTGCTCCAATTTTTCCACCGAGTTGTGCTCCATAATAAGACGCACCCATTCCACCAGCAGTTCCCCAAGTTGAAACATTAATTGCTAAGGCAAGATCATCTCCATCTAGTAATTTGGTTAGGCCATAGCCTAATGCAGCTGTCTGAGAATCAAGAGTAGGAGCATCCATTTTGATCACTAATAAAAGTGATAGAATAGATAAGAGCACTGTTATTTTTCTTTTTAACATGATTAATACCTTTACTGTTCACCTTTATAATAGCGTTACTAATACTCAAACACATAACTTATTAGAAACACTAGTAAGAAGGTTATTTACTTCCATATTTCTGATTCGAGTTCAAAGTTAAAATGCAAATAAAAAAAAACAAGCATAATTATCTAAAAGCCTTTTTTCATTTAGCAAGATAAATCTGTTTGATATCTGGCTTTAATTTTGGAAATTTTAACTTTAAAACTAATAGATTTGCTAATCAAGTTTTAAAAGGTATCATAAGCAATTCGATGTCACCCACGCTAAACTCCACCAATTATCATGTCAAAATAGATTACTAAATATTTAGTAAGAATAATATATCACTATCATGAAAAATCTATTTATTCCTCTATTTACAACAATAAGTATTCTTCATACCTTTATTTTCCTTAGTGGGCAATTGATTCCTCAATTAGTCAATTTCAAGGGTGAACCTTTCTCCGTATTAAGTTATAATATCTGGAATGGATTTGACTGGGGCAAGGACACCCTACGGCACGAAAAGACAGTTGCCTGGGTCAAATCTCAAAACCCGGATGTAGTGGCCTTCCAAGAATTATGCGGATATACGGATGAAAAACTGAAGGGTGACGCAAAATCTTGGGGGCATCCCTATTCCATCCTGCTTAAAACAGATGGATATCCTGTCGGACTTACATCTAGAAAGCCAATCCAACTCAAGGAAAAAGCACGAGAAGGGTTGTGGCACGGGATGCTTCATTGTGAAACATTCGGCATCGATTTTTCGTTGTTCACCTGTCCCCCTCCGATGTTGATTTTCGATTAAAGGAAGCGGTGATCATTAAGGAAAAAGTGCAAAATATTGCCAATGAGAAATTCATAATCCTCGGAGATTTCAATGCCCTTTCTCCCCATGACAGTGAAATGATGAAGACCAAAACAGACTTATTGGCGCAACATCGAAAAAATGCAAAATCAAATCAAAAGGGTTATTCCAATTTGCGAAATAATGAATTCGACTTTAGTGTCATGGACGCATTCCTTGCCATTCCAACCGTAGATGTTTGCTTGCCACATATGGCGAACAAAGACAGATTCAGTTTTCCTACCCCGGCCCTTTTGGGGAAATACCATTATAAACAAAAAAAGGATATTCAAACCTACAACCGGCGGATTGATTACATCATGGCCAGTTCTGCTCTAGCCCAAATGTGTACTGCGGCTGCTATTTTTAATGGAATCGAAATAGGATTACTTTCAGATCATCATCCCGTTATGGCTAAGTTTGAATTGCCGTAAAGCCATTTCAATTTTCAAATAAACAACGACTAGGAAACCATGAAAAAAGTAAACATAATCATATTACTCCTTAGTTTAATTACACTTGTTTTTTCACAACACGGAGAAGGCAGGTATGTACCGGAGACCGACCCCCTGGTCTTAGAAAAGTTAGACCAATGGCAGGATATGAAATTTGGCCTCCTCATGCATTGGGGGCCCTACAGCCAGTGGGGGGTGGTGGAATCATGGTCGATTTGTGCTGAGGATGAAGGCTGGTGCGTCCGCAAAAAAGGGGCCACACCGGGTGATTATGGTCAATACAAGCAAGAATATGAAAATTTATCTACCACATTCAATCCTGTGCATTTTAATCCGGATAAATGGGCGAAAGCGGCCAAGAATGCAGGCATGAAATATGTGGTTTTCACTACCAAGCATCATGACGGATTTTCCATGTTTGATTCAAAATTTACAGATTATAAAATTACCGATCCCTCCGTGCCCTTCAGCAAAAATCCCAAAGCCAATATTGCGAAAGAAATTTTTACCTCCTTCAGGAATGAAGGAATGTGGACGGGTGCTTATTTTTCTAAACCGGACTGGAATCATAAGAATTACTGGTGGCCCAATTTTCCTTCTCCGGACCGCAATGTAAATTATGATCCCGCTGTGTACCCTGAACGATGGGAAAAGTATGTCCAATTTACCCATAACCAAATCATGGAACTCATGACCGATTATGGCGATATGGATATCCTTTGGCTGGACGGCGGCTGGGTGGCCAAATTGTCGGATGAGGATATCAGGAACCGGTACCGGAAAATAATCGATAAAAGTGAAACGGGCTTTATCAAACGGCGATACGTCAGTCAGGATATTCGTATGGATGAACTGGTGCAAAAAGTCCGCCAAAAACAACCAGGATTGATTGTGGTTGACCGAGCAGTCCCGGGGAAAAATCAGAATTATTTAACCCCGGAAAACCGCGTGCCGGAAAAAACACTGCCCTATCCCTGGGAATCCTGTATTATCGCCGGCGGTGGTTGGTCCTGGGTGCCCAACCCCAAATATAAAAGTCATCGTCAAGTGATCCACATGCTGGTGGATATTGTGGCCAAGGGCGGAAATCTCCTATTAAATGTGGCACCCGGTCCTGATGGGAAATGGCATGATGAAGCTTATGAGATGCTTTCTGAAATAGGCGATTGGATGGCGGTAAACCAAGAAGCCATTTATGGTACTGAACCCCTACTGCCTTTCAAAGAAGATCAGATTTGTCTGACTCAAAAAGACGGGAATCAATATTTGATTTATTTAGCTGAGGAAGGCGAAGCAATGCCGGCCAAAATTGATTTTAATTCCTTTTCGCCCGGTAAAAACCAAACTGTGATATTGCTCGGATCCAAAGACAAGTTAAAATGGAAACAGAAAAAGGATGGTTTTTCTATTTCGATTCCCAAAAAGATCCGGGAAAATCCCCCCGGTAATTACGCATGGGTGTTTAAGATTCAATAATCATAGGTTGAACACAATGCGATCTGTTTCCATTCCCCTATTCATTCTACTTTTATTTGGCTGCCTTGCGGGCCAAACTACACAATCTTCTAAAACTTATGATGTTTGGATTCGCGGCGGTATGGTTGTTGACGGTTTAGGTAATCCACCGATCCAAGCCGATGTGTTGATCAACGAGGATTCCATCTATTTTGTTGGTACTATCACACAGGGTGTTGCTGCTAAAGATACCATCGACGCCAACGGAAAGATGGTAACACCCGGTTTTATTGATCCTCACGCCCATGGGGATCCGTTTAAAACGCCGGACTTTAAAAATTTTACTTCCATGGGTGTGACGACAATTTCGCTGGGGCAGGACGGTTTCAGCGCAAACACCTCAGATTTAGGGCAATGGATAGCAGATGTAGATACGCTTCCCCTGGGGGCCAATATTGCCCCCTTTGTTGGTCACAATACCATTCGAAATCTCTCTGGTATCGGTTATAAATCCAATCCATCTGAAAAGGAAATTCGAAACATGGCCGCACTCCTTGCCGATGGTCTGCGTAATGGAGCCTTCGGCATGACCACCGGGCTGGAGTACACAGCGGGCCGGTATGCCCGTCAAAAAGAATTGGATGAACTGGCCAAAATCGTGGGGCAATATAAGGGTCTGATTATGAGTCATATGCGCACCGAAAATGATACAACGATAGAATCGGATTTATCCGAATTATTCAGTCAGGGCAATTTCGCCAATATCCATGTATCCCATATGAAAGTCGTTTATGGTAAAGGCGCAGACCGGGCACAGGATATTCTCAATTTATTGAATGAAAAAAGGCGACAGTCCCCCTTCAATGTTTCCGCGGATGTTTATCCTTATCTGGCCAGTTATACGACCATCGGAATTTTATTTCCTGAATTTGCCTTGGCTCCCAATGTTTATGAAACTGTGCGAAAAGAACGAAGAAAAGACCTACTTGAATTTGTAAATAATAAGGTCAATAGCAGAAATGGCCCAAAAGCCACCCTTTTCGGCACACCACCATACAAGGGGAAAACCCTAAAGCAGGTGGCGGATGAAATGGGTATTCCCTTTGAGGAAGTACTCGTAGACCACATTGGACCAACCGGTGCCAGTGCTGCCTATTTCACCATGGATCGAGATTTGCAATATCGATTCATCCAAGATCCCAAGGTAATGATATCTTCGGACGGTTCACCCACCATGCATCACCCCAGAGGATATGGTTCATTTGCAAAGGTTATTGAACAATTTGTCGTAAGCGACTCCCTTTTAACTTTGGAAGAAGCAATTCGTAAAATGACTTCACTCCCTGCCCAAATGATCGGTATAAAGAACAGGGGTATTCTCCGCGAAGGATTTAAAGCGGATATCATTATTTTTGACCCTGTAAAGGTCAAAGCACATGCAACATTTGATACGCCCCATAAATTGGCCACGGGGTTTGATCATGTCCTCATCAACGGAAAGGTTGATACCGGTCATGGTAAAGTTTTGCGGAAGGATTAATAAATGGCTCTGAAAAATCTCTCTCCCATGTTTCAAACAGAGGATTTAGATGGAACGGTCCGTTTTTATTGTGACACGCTCGGCTTTGAATGCGTGGCCAATGATAAAACATTGGGTGGTGCTTCCGTCCGAAAAGATGATGTTGAAATCATGTTTGCCTTACCCAATGCCCACGCCCCTTTTGACAAACCCAACTTTACCGGTTCAATTTACATCTTTACCGATGATGTGAATCAAATATGGGATTCGGTACAGAATGGAGCGAAAGTGTGTTACCCGATTGAAGATTTCCCTTACGGTATGCGGGAGTTTGCCATTTTTGACAATAACGGCTACATGCTCCAATTCGGCCAGGAAATCAAACCATGATCAAAGAGGCTTGTGTCGAATCCCTGGAAGAAGCGGTCCTGGCGGAACAACTTGGGGCGGACCGAATCGAGCTATGTTCCCGGTTGGATTTGGATGGCTTGACTCCTGATCCTGATCTGATCCGGCAATCACTTTCAACACTTTCCATTCCGGTGAAGGTCATGGTCCGACCCCGAGGTGGAAACTTCATTTATTCTGAAGAAGACCTGGAATCAATGGAAGAAAAGATCGATCAATGTAAATCTATGGACGTGACTGAGGTCGTATTTGGCGTTCTCGATCAAGACGATAAAGTAGATATAGAGACAACCGCCCGGCTGGCCAAAAGGGCCTCTCCTATGAAAGTGACATTCCACAAAGCCATTGATGAATCCCCGGATATATTTTTGGAATTGGAGAAGCTGAGATCAATCCCTGAGGTCACCAGCGTATTGACCTCAGGTGGAAAAACCACGGCATTGGAAGGGAAGGAAGTTTTAAAGAAAATGATTCAAGCGGCTGAGAATGAATTGACGATCATCCCCGCCGGAAGGATTACAGATCAAAATATAAAAGAGATCCACGGGTTTATCGATGCCAGGGAGTACCACGGCCGAAGGATCGTGGGACAATTGGACTAATCAGGATATAATATACCCGGACGGGTATATTTATTTGAATATTTTTATTATTTATACCCGTTATGGTATAATTTTTTATTATCATGTTGATAATATCCCCTATCGGGTATAATTTATGTATCATTATGAATAGAATTGCGAAATATATCAAAGAAAAACGAAAACAATTCAATTTGACACAACCGGAGTTGGC
Source organism: uncultured bacterium (assembly GCA_964343505.1). GTDB lineage: Bacteria > Fidelibacterota > Marinisomatia > Marinisomatales > TCS55 > TCS55. The sequence continues at coordinate 28,885 of CAYFJU010000021.1, read as the reverse complement.
TGCGAAAGCTGGGGTTGGTTTACGCTTCATTCGAGAATTAGAACAGGGAAAAACAACCGTTCGCACTGATAAGGTGAATAAGGTATTAAAGTTATTTGGACACGAATTGGGCCCAGTGCCGTTGAGGAGAGAGGAACAGCCTGATGAGAAAGGGTGACGTATTTTATCAAAATATTCTCGCCGGAAAAGTGGAAGAAAGAGACGAAGGGTATTTTTTTACTTACGATGAAAACTATTTATCCCGCACCGATGCAAAGCCCGTCAGTCTTACTTTTCCATTGAAAAAAGACACTTATAAAAGCTCAACGCTCTTCAGTTTTTTTGATGGTCTTATCCCCGAAGGCTGGTTATTAGAGATTGCCGAGAAAAATTGGAAACTGGATCCTCGGGACAGAATGGGGCTGCTGCTTTCCTGTTGTCGGGATTGTATTGGCGCTGTTCATGTCATTGATATATCTGATTCACTATCATGACCGCCCAAAATACATGTCTTTATTGCTACAGATCTCTGGAAGGAGAACAAATAGATTTCCACCCTGGGTGCAGTCGAAAAATATTCAACAAGCCGAAACCGCCAGATTTGCCATATTCTGAAGCGGATATGTACAGATTAGCACTAAAAATTATTCAAAGCCAAATCACCGTACCTGGTGTTCAAGCCAAAATTTCTCTCAATATTGAAAAACCAGGGAGAGGAATCCCGCCCAAGTTCACTATCGTCGGTTTATGGGGCAACTTTATCCTGAAACCGCCTTCAGACCAATATCCATTTCTGCCTGAGCTGGAGGATTTGACGATGCATTTAGCTGAAATGGTCAACATCACCACCGTACCCCATTCACTGGTTCGATTTAAATCCGGCTCATTGGCTTATATTACTAAACGGGTTGACCGCGTTGATTCGGAAAAATTCCCCATGGAAGATATGAGCCAACTTTCAGGGCGCCTCACAGAACACAAGTATTTGGGATCCCATGAACAAATCGCGAAAATTATTCTCCAACATTCCGCCAGCCCCGGTTTGGATATAATTCATTTTTTTGAACAAATCCTTTTTTGTTACTTAACGGGCAATTCTGATATGCACCTGAAAAACTTTTCCCTGATAAACCAGCCAGGGATTGGTCCTGTATTATCCCCGGCTTATGACATGGTTCCTTCATTACTACTGATCCCTGAAGACCCAGAGGAACTGGCCTTGACCTTAAACGGAAAAAAGAGGAATCTTTCCCGGGAAGATTTTGAGTCATTTGCCCTCCAATATGGAATTGAAAAGAAAACTTTAAGATTCGTTTTTAAGAAGTTTGGCGATGTTTCCACTAAATGGTTTGAGCTCATTAATAAGAGTTTTCTTCCGCAAGAATTAAAAAATAAGTTTATCGAATTAATCAAAAACCACAGGTCTAAGATCGGCCTTACCTAGTGAGAAATGAACAGATTTGTGCCTGGGCTAAATTTGAATAAAAAATCTTCCCTCCTACTCACCCTCCAAGAACCTGCTTTAATTCAATATAAATTTTGATTCACCTGTTTCACACACTAATTTTGAGTCCTGACAACTTACCCTATGTAAATCTTGTCTAAAGCAAAAAAATACGGAGTGAAGTCATGAGAAATTTCATATTTATTGGCCCGGTTCTGATAGCATCCACATTAAGCGCCCAACCATCGGCCATTGATTCGACTCGAATCCAATTTGTAAGTGATGGGTACACCCTCCATGGTAAACTGCTTTTGCCCATTCAAAATGAAAAAGTACCGGCAATCATATTTCTGGTGGGGTCCGGCGGGTCGGCCAGTCATAATCAAAACTATAAAATATTTGTCAAGGAAAACCTGGAAGCTCTCTTTCTTCAAGACGGCATCGCATTACTCTATTTCGACAAGCGGGGTGTCAATAATTCCGAAGGAAAGTGGTATAACACTGATTTTTATCAACGGGCTGAGGATGCTGTATCTGCTATCCATTTCCTGAAGAAACACCCCGCCATTGATCCCACACGCATCGGTATCGTCGGCCATAGTCAGGGCGGGTGGATCAGTCAAATTGTCGCCGCCAATTATCCTGGAGAAATTGCCTGGGCTGTGAGTCTTTCAGGCCCGGCTGTGAGTGTTCGAGAACAAATGATTGAGGACTTTAAAAGTGAATATATGTGTAAAGGGGTTCCTGAAAATAAAGCCGCCAAAAAAGCAGAAAAAATGACTGCCTTTTCCCTTGGTTTCGCTTCCATATTTCATTGGTTTGATAAAAACTCAAAGCAGATAAAAATTATCGGGAAATTTGACCCCAGGAATGATATCCGTCGAATACAGATTCCTTTCCTTTATATGTTCGGAGAGAATGATGAACTGGTCAACCCCGGTAATTCGATCACCCGGCTCCACGATATTTTTGAAGGGAAAATACCTGGCAACTTGACGGTTCAAACAATAAAGGGTGCGACCCATTCATTTTATCTATTAGAGAAATGTTATGAGGGGCCGACGGACAGTTTAAAACGATCGACTGAATTCCACCAAGAATTCAAAAATTGGGTAAACGCCCAACTTAATCTGAGAACCGCTGACCTCAAATAAGCCTGTACACCAGTTGCTTAACGCGTGGATTACAAAAAAACGTTTTAACTAAACCCGAAGGCGTTAAAATACTTTAGTCCCGGAATCAACTTTCCCACTATCCAAAGTGATCAACGTCAGCTTTTTCCCCTTAGACGCCGCTAACAGCATACCGTAGGATTCAATGCCAAAGATCTTAGCTGGCTTTAAATTGGCAACCACCACGATCATTTTTCCTATCAATTCTTCAGTAGTATAGTGTTGTGCAATACCCGAAATGATCTGGCGCTTTTCATCCCCCACTTCGATTTGAAGCTTCAATAATTTATCGGCGCAATCTATTTTTTCCGCTTCCAGCACTATGGCTGTTTTGAGTTCCACATTCTGGAATTCATCAAAAGTGATCACATTATCCGGCTGTGCTTTTTTCTGCTCCGGTTTTGCAGATTGCTCAAGTTTCTTAATATCAATCCTTGGAAACAGAACATCATGTTGTTTAAGGTCGCTTCCTGGTGTTAAACCACCCCACTTCAAACCGGACGCCTCGGCATCAAATGTTTCCAAAACAACCTGGGTCCGGTTGGGCATAACAGGCGCCAACAATACGGCACCCACTCGCAATGCTTCTGCCGCAGTAAACAAAACTTTTCCGGCCGCATCAGGGTCAGTCTTCGCCAATTTCCATGGGGCCATGGTTTCCATATATTTATTGACACTGCGGACGTACTGGAGCGTTGTTTCAATGGCCTCATTCACGCGCATGGCTTCAATTTGTGTCCACACATCTTCAACCGTTTTTATGCCATTTTCTTTTACCGCAATACCTTCATGAGAATCGTCTTCCTCATCAGGAATTTTCCCATTAAAAAACTTTTTCAACAGATTCGAAACACGGCTCAATAGATTCCCAAAATCATTGGCCAAATCACTGTTATAGCGTTTGATAAAGGATTCCATGGTAAAATTGGCATCCTGCCCCAAAACCATTTCCCGCATGAGGTAATAGCGTACAGGATCCACGCCGTATTCTTCAAGTAAGCCCAGCGGGTCCACCACATTCCCCATTGATTTACTCATTTTGGATTCGCCGCTGAGCCACCATCCATGGGCGAAAATGCCTTGGGGCAATGGCAGGCCAGCGGACATGAGCATGGTGGGCCAATACACTGAATGGGTGGTAAGAATATCCTTGCCGATGAGATGATAATTGGCCGGCCAGTATTTGTTGAAATTTTCTCCGTCCACATTGTAACCGGGCGCGGTGATATAATTGATCAGGGCGTCGAACCAGACATAGGTCACGTAATCAGAATCAAAGGGCAGCTCGATTCCCCAACTCAAGCGTGACTTAGGGCGTGAAATACACAGATCACCCAAGGGCTGCTTTAGAAATCCAAGGACCTCATTTTTGCGGTGTTCGGGCTGGATAAATCCGTGATTATCATTAATATGATCAATTAATGCCTGCCGATATTTGGACATCCTGAAAAAATAATTTTTTTCTTTCAGTTTTTTAATGTCCCGGAATTGTCCGGACTCCGCTTCTTTTTCCGTAATGAACCTTTCTTCCGATACAGAATACAGCCCTTCGTATTCATCCTCGTATATGTCCCCATTATCAAAGACTTGCTGGAGAATATCTTGGACTACCTTCACATGGCGCTTTTCAGTAGTACGGATAAAATCATCATTGCGGATATGCAGTTTTTCCCACAGTTCAAGAAATTTCGGCGCCATTTCATCACAATGCTGCTTTGGATCTACACCGCGTTTCTCAGCAGCCTGCTGCACTTTTTGGCCATGCTCATCGAGACCAGTGAGAAAAAACACATCTTCGCCTGCATTGCGGTGGAAGCGCGCTAATACATCAGCCAGGATGGTGGTATAGGCATGGCCAATGTGGGGTTTGTCGTTGACATAATAAATGGGTGTTGTAAGATAAAACGTATTCATGCGACGGATATTGGAATTTTTCCTTTTAAAAGTTCCTGAACAGATATTAATAGATTGATCAAAGTTAAGGGTGTGTACAAATTGCGCACCAATGATTCAGCCGTTTCTTCCAGGATTTTATTGATCCCGGCCAGATCAGCGTGGGGATAGGCGTCGTTGAATTTCTGCAATGAATTGGTCATACCCGGCAGGATGCCATTAGTGGTTTCGCCGGTTCTCAGATCATAGGCCTGATGAAACCAAAGCTGGAGCAGGTAAATCCTGAATTTAAATTCTTCCGGTTTACGGGCGGCTAACATGGCATTGCTGTTGACAAACTCCCGCCAGCCTTTTTCATTTACACGCGTCATTAATTTGGCCAAAGCTACCGCTTCAGCAAAAATTTCACCGGCTGATTGATTGGCAAGTTCCTTGGCCAAATGGGCATCCCCCTGGGCGACCATGGCAATTTGAGTGGCTTGGGTATTATCTATCCCATCATTCTCTAAAATCAAACGGGTCTGGTCGAGATTCAAGGCGGGGAAATTAATAGGCTGACAGCGACTGATTATAGTGGGTAAAAGGGCCGATTTTTTATCTGACACTAAAATAAGGGTGGTATTTTGAGGCGGTTCTTCCAAGATTTTTAACAGTGCGTTGGCCGATTCACCCTGGCCTTCGGACAACAGGTGGGCATCAAATATCAACACCACTTTTTTACCACCGGATTGAGACTTGAGATAGATCGTTCGGCGTAAATCCCGAATGGAATTAATCGTAATGCGCCGCGCCGCAGGCACCTGGATTTTATAAAATGGGGCTGTCCCTTTTTGAGCAATCGCTTCGGTTAAATATTCTAAATCTTCTTTTTTGAGGGCATCCAGCGGATTGGAACTTTGATTCGCTTTATCGCTTCCCGGCAGGGGAACAATCAATTTCAGATTGGGGTGCTGAAGTCCGGCGAATTTTGCGCAGGAGGGACAGCGATTACAAGAAACATCACCGGCGTTTTCACAATTCAATAATTTTGCGAATTCGATGGCACCCCATTCCTTGCCGCATCCCCTGGGGCCGGTGAATAAGTAAGCACTGCCAACGCGGTGATTGGATTTGGCGCGCAGGAGACGCGCCCAAACTATCGGTTGATATTCTTTAAAGATCATTTTTTCGCCAGCCAATTTTCCGGATTCAATTTTTTGCCCTGTCCCCATATTTCAAAATGTAGTTGCGAGCCATTAATCGACCCTGAATCACCCATATAGGCAATCACGTCACCGCCCCGGACTTCGCTGTCTTCATTCGTTTCCACATTGGTCACATGGCTGTAAACGGTATAAAAGCCGCTCCCGTGATCAATGATAATTGTTGTGCCAAAACCGCGGATAAATGTGATGGTGGTAACGACACCGCCCAAAACAGTCCGGATTTCAGACCCCGGCTTTCCTTTGATATCTATCCCCGGATTTTCTGTCGTCGTTTTCAATTTTGGATTCCACTGGCGGCCGAACTTTGTGACAACCCGACCCTCAGCCGGCCAGGCTAATTGCCCTTTTAATTTTGGAAATTCTTTTGCCTTAAGTGCCATTTGCTGCTTTCGGATTCGCTCTTCCCTTTCGGAGCGGGCTATATCTTCTCGAATCTTGTTTATAATCGCTTCCAACTGTTTGATACCGGCCTGTTTTTCAGTGAGATATGTTTTAAGTTCTTTCTGGCTTTGGCGAATTTTCGTTAACTCACGCTGTTCTTTCCTTTTTTTGGTTCTTACCTCAACCAATGTTTTTTCACGATCTCTTTTGAGGCGGCGTTTTTTACTTAAAGCTGACTCAAGGTTCAATTTCTGTTTTCCGATTTCAACCAATAAAGATCGAATCGTATCGTGCGTTTTCTGATCCAACTCAGAAATGATTTTTAAATATTTCGTGCGGTAGACCGCTTGACGCCAGGAAGTAGAACTGAAAATTTTCTCCAAATTGGAAAGTTGGCCCTTTTTATACATCTTCGCCAGCCGCCGGGCATAACGGACGCGCAGTGAATCCAGTTCAACCTCACTTTGCGTAATCCGCTTTTCTGTCCGGGAGATATCCGCAACCAATAGTTTTTCTTCTTTATCAATTTCTTTAAGTAATCTCTTCAGGAGAGATATTTCTTCTGAAAGATTGCTGACACGGCGGACGGAAGATTTCTCTTTTCTACCTTCGGATTGAATGCGTTTTTTGGTCGCTTCAATTTCATTTCTAAGCGATTGAATGGCACTGTTTTGTGCTTTGAGTTCCTTTTCATAATCCCGCGATGTTTTTTGCGCCCAACTCACCGAGACAGAAAAGATGAATAAAACTGGTATAATATGCCGAAACATTATCCTTGAAAATACCCCTTCATCTGAAGACAGGTCAATTTTATTGTCAATCTGTCTTTGCTTGAACCATTTACCTTCCTATATCTATAATCTGTCTTCCAAATTAAGGAGTCTGATTTGAAAAGCGCGAAATGGGAAAACATTTTTAAAGGCTGGAACCGTACGGAAAGTGAAACGGTACTCACACTCAAACAAGTGCCCATATTTAAAGATTTTTCCGACAAGGAATTTTCAGAACTTGAAAAACTGATCCACCATCGCAAATATGCCCCGGGTGAATTTATATTTAAAAACCGCGCACCGGGGGAGGGAATGTATATCATTATGCACGGTGCAGTAAAAATTACAATCGGCACCCGCGCTGATAACGAGAATATATTGGCTGAATTGGGTGAAGGAGATTTTTTTGGTGAATTAGCCCTTTTTGATGATGACGAAGGACGATCGGCCAATGCGATTGCCACCGAAGAATCAGAATTACTCGGCTTTTTTAACCCGGATCTCATGACGCTCCAGGAACGGAATCCTGTACTCGGGCAAAAAATTCTGTTTAATCTTGGCGGTGTTTTAGGCGATCGTCTGCGGGCGACCAATACTCTGCTCATGGAAGCCCAAGCGGAAAAATCTGAATAATCTCGTGTCTCATCAAAAAAATTATTTCCAGTTGATTTACCGGGTTCTCATTGGATTGATCGCCGTTTGGTTTTTATCCATCATCTGGCCCTTTATATCTCAAGTCGTACTCATGTTGGTATTCGCTTTCCTGTTCACCACAGTGCTACTCTCCAGCGTTGACGCGCTGGAAAGGAAAATACGAAATCGTGGATTATCCGTACTAACCGTCGTCATTATTCTGTTAGGCGGGATTGGTACATTTATCGGCAGTTTTATTGCACAGATGTCCCAGCAGGCCATGGAATTCTCCAGTCGAATTGACAAGGATACATTAACGCAGGAATTCAAAACACTGGGAGACAAATTTACCTCAGCCATGCCTGGCTTTCTCCAAAGTATGCAGCCTTCTGACAGTGACATGGCCGGAAGACTCAGTGACCTTATTAATAAAGTCGTGGGCTCGCTGGCATCCATGGCGGGGGCAGTAGGCAATTTCATGTTTATCGCTGCTATGGTGTTCATATTCACAATCATTTTATTGGCAGAATATCATGTTTTTCGAAAGTCCCTTGTCAATGCCATCCCCAACAAATATTTTGAAGTAGGCTTAAAACTGATTTATAATATTGAAAAGTCTGTGTCCAGTTACCTGCGGGGACAATTTCTATCGGCCGCTAGTGTGGCTGCAATGTCCGTAGCGGGACTTTTACTCCTCAATTTGTTCGGCGCAAATTTGACACTGACATTTTTTATTGGTATCATCGCAGGATTGGCCAACCTCATTCCGCTCATCGGCCCCTTTGTGGGCATGGTCCCTGCCATCCTGATCGCATTTATGAATAATATCGGGAATGATGCTGCCATGGCGCACCAGTTGTTTGGAGTTATTCCATCGCCCTTTTTTCTCCTCGACATTATCCTGATGTTTTTGATTGTCCAGCAAATTGAAGGGAATTTGATCACCCCGGCCCTAGTGGGGAAAAGTGTCGGCCTCCACCCCATGATCGTGATGATTGCCTTGTTAATTGGCGGAACACTTTTGGGCCCCTTGGGAATGCTGTTCGCCGTCCCCGCAACAGGTGTGTTAAAAGTGGTCTTAAGTGAGATTGCTTTCGTGAGGAAAAACGCCCATTTATTGTGACAAAATCAGTTTTCTTCGATTCGAAATAATTTGTAATTGGTAAAAGTCAGGTATATTTCCGCACCATTCTCGTAGCGGTATATCCACAACTGGTCCCGTTGCTCGGACCCATTCGCCACAATTTCGGATGGACGTCCCATAATATCTTCCACCTCGGAAATGGTCATGCCCAATTCAATGGGTTTCCGCGCTTCCTTTTCTTCTTGTTCTTCCCGCATAATTTCGTCAATTTTCTTCCGGGCCGCAAATTCTTCCTGGGCGTCTAATTTTGATTTTAATTCATTTAAAATGCGTGCATTTGTTTTACTGAGTCCACCCGTCAAGTGCCTGGTTTCCTCTAGTGCATACACCACAAATCGAAGTGAATTCAAACCGGCTAATGAGTCTGCCATAGTGAGTAGGTCCGCCGCGATGCGATGCTTATAGGCCGCCACTTCAAAGGTTAATCCCGAGTCCATCTCCAGCGCTTTGTCGAAATAACTCAAAGCCCTGTCATGCAACCCGATTTTATATAACTGCTCCCCCTGGTTCATGAGATTGGTGATTTTAAATCGCTTCACATGATGATTGATTTCAGGATACCAGCCGGACACCATGGTCACATGGGTGATGGCCGTATCGCCATACCCCTTATTGAGCCAGACTTCCGCTTTTTCCACTTCCCGGAAAGCAATTTCCCGCAACCGTTCGTCAATCACGCCGGCCAATAATGTATCCGCCAGAGATTTTGCCCGAATATATTTTTCGACGGCTCGTTCCGTCATGCCCCGTTCGTCAAAACTCATCCCTTCACGCATCAGTTGATAGGGAATTTTCCGCTCGCTCTCTACGATCAATTTTTTCGCCCGGTGGAGGTTGGCATGCTTTGGATGTTCATCTACAAATTCTTTTAACAACCGTGTCGCAGAAATATAATCCCGGCGATAATAATGCAATTTCCCCGTATTCCCTTTTGTTTTTCTACCCCCGAAGAAAACAGACGCCGTGGCATAAATCCCGGCGGTCTGGATCGTGAATTTACTGATGGGTGTTACATCTTTCGAGTCCTTGATCTTATTGATGCTTGTATGGGTGTATTTTAAATCTACGCCGACCGCAAATCGGTTGACCATGCCCGGATCGAGGATAATCCGCGCCCCCATCGTAAATGATTGGGATGGTCCATACCCGGTGGGTGAATTATCACCGCTGTAAAATTCTGAAAATGCAATCCCATACGTATAGCGATAGGTCGTATACCAGCTTTCGAACCACTGCAGCATGAGTGATTGGCTCCAAGCCACTTCAAGCATATTCCCGGTAAATTTGGTCCCCGCCAGCCACGACTTGTTGGATACGCTCCATTCAATCGGCACGGTTGATGGCAGTAATAAGGATGAATAGCGCAGATTAATGCCCGTATGCATATCCAGCCAGCTGTTCCCAAACCAATAATAGGCCAGGTTTGTTTTCAGAATATCCAAATCTAACTGATGCCCAAGTCTGGATGTGAAACTGCCGCCATCAAAATTTGTGACATCCGACTCATAAGACATCCAACTGCTTTTCAAACTGCCTAATCCCAAGAATCCGCCGCCGGCATTATACCCAAACCCATAACGCAATTCCATGGGAATAAAATTGACGGGCTGGTGAAATTCTCTCCTTCTGAAAATGCGATCCCAAACATAACCCTTTTCATATTCGTCACTAAATTCCTCATCCAATGAGAAAATACGAAAAATGAGCGATTTTGATGTATCCTGAACAGCGTCTTCCTCCGCGGCGGAAAGGCAGGCAACGATGGAAAGGATGATGGGAATTGATTTTCTTAACACAGCCAACTAAAATAGGTGCATTTTACCACTTGTAGCAAGACGTCCATTCACGAAAGATTCTGTTAATCCTAAAGCGATTTGGGGTAATTTCCCCGACTGTATTTAAGCGGGGAACTATCCCCAATAACGGGTTTTATAAACTAAACATGCTTCGTTTGGTACTCATAAAAAATATTCTGAAAATATTGGCCTTTACTGCCCTGCTCCCGGCACAGGCGTTTACCATCGCTCGTATTCATTACGGCGGCGGCGGTGACTGGTATGGTGATCCCAGCAGTCTGCCCAATCTGCTCGAATTTGTATCACAACATACCTCCATCCTCGTTGAGTCCAATGAATATCGCATCAAACTCACCGATCCGGATCTGTTTCGCCATTCATTTCTGTACCTGACAGGTCATGGAAATATTCGCTTTAGCGAGGACGAAGTCGGGATTCTCCGGGATTATCTTTTGAAAGGCGGCTTTCTGCATGCCGACGATAATTATGGCATGGATGCATCATTCCGCCGGGAAATGAAGCGCGTTTTCCCTGAAAAGGATTGGGTTGAAATTCCCTTTGATCACGACATTTACCATGCTTTTTATGATTTTCCATATGGATTGCCCAAAGTCCATGAACATGACGGAAAGCCGCCCCAGGGATTGGGCCTATTTGACGGAGAGCGGCTGATTGCTTTTTATTCCTATGAATCCGATTTGGGTGATGGATGGGAGGATATTGAAGTTCATAATGACCCCCAGGAAATTCGCCAAGCGGCCCTAAAAATGGGTGTAAATATTATCTGGTTCGCACTGACACAATGAAATCCATCGCACAATACTTAATGGATATCCGCCGTGCGGCGGTTGTCTCCGATATCAAAGTGGGCGGTTGGAAAATTTATACCATATCCTTGGCCTTATTCATTTCCGGACTCATGCTGGAGAGTGTATTCTATTTGTCCAGTTTTGTTCGTTACACTTTTTGGATGGGTGTACTTGCCATTATCCTGATAGGGTTGACTTGGCTGGCGATTGCTGTATTTAAAATCCGCAAAAATACATTTGATCGGTATCGCTGGTCCACATTAGCGAAAAAAGCAGGCAAATATGCTCTTCCTAAAGAGGATACGCTTATCAATGCACTGCAGATTGAACGATCCGCCAAGGAATCATCTTCGACTGAACTAAGTGATGCTTTCATTCAACAGACAAGTAAAACTTTAAGTAATTTGGATTTATCAGGTTTATTCCCCATGGATCGAATCAACGCCTGGAAACAGATTACACTGGTCTGCCTCACAATTACGATTTTATCCCTGTCCCTGACTTGGAAACATTCAGTCTCTTCCCTGTACCGTTGGGCCCATCCCAAAACTGAATTTGTACCACCGAAACCATTTCAACTGAAGGGCATTTCCCGTCATGTACACGTTTTAGGCGGTGAAAATGTGACTGTATCCTTTTCAGCTAAAGGTGACATTCCCGATTCTCTTTATATCGAATTCAAACCGGTGGCCTATGAACCCGGACGGGACTCACTCATCATAGAAACGGTTTATCTTTCTCCAAAAAACAATGATTTCAGTGTTGAATTAAGGGAAGTGTTCCAGGATTACCGCTACCGCGCCTTTTATCCATCTACCCAATTCTGGCAACCGTGGGATGAGGTGTCTTCCAAGAACTATTCCATTTCGGTGACGGACCGGCCAACTATTAAAGAATTTACCGTGACGATTCACCCACCGTCATATACGGGATTAGCGCCGCAGATCCAAAAAGCCAATCAGGCGGAAATCCAGGCATTAAAAGGATCGCGGATTTCCATTCAACTCCAATCAAATCGGAATCTGGCCCAAGCTGATTTGGTTATGAATGGGGAACCGGAGAAAATGAATGTGCGGCGTAAAAGCGCCCAGTATCATTTTGATGTTCTGGAAGATGGAGAATTTTCTATCCATTTAACCGATGTGCGCGGTATTACTAACCGTAATCCCATACCATTTAAAATTCAAATGATTCCGGACATTGCGCCGGAGATGACGATTCTGCAACCACCGCCAATCGTTGAATTGGGCGGTGATCAATCCGTTCCCATTATGATGACGATTGAGGACGATTTCGGTTTTTCTAACTTACAGTTGGCCTATGAAATCCAGCGTCCGAGTTATATCCAGATGGAACCGTTTATATCCATGTTCAGCTTTCCTCTGAATGATCAAAATGACCCCAAGCAGGAAATCATTACCATGTGGGCCCTGGGGCAGCTTGGGCTCATGCCGGAAGATGAAGTACATTATCATTTTGAGTTATATGACAATGATGTGATTTCCGGACCGAAAAAATCCATTTCGGGGACCTTCATTGCGCGGGTGCCCTCCCTGAATGATCTATTCCATTCCTTCAATGAAAAAGAGGAAGAAATTGCGGATGCTGTTGAGATGGAATTGAAGGAAATCCAGAAACTGCAGAAGCAATTGGAAAAAGCAGAACTCAACCTGCTTAAAACCGATAAACCGGAATGGAAAGATCAGCAAGCTTTAAAAGAAACCATAGAAGCGGTAAAAGAGAAATTAAATGATTTTGAAGCGTTAGCTGAACAATTGGAAGCATTGAATAATTCCGGTGAGAAGCATGACCTATTTTCAGAAGACCTGATGCAAAAATTTCAGGATCTCCAAAAATTGATTGAAGAAATATTTCCGCCTGAAATGCTGCAGAATATGGATTGGATGAGGGATTCCCTTGAAAAACTTAATACCAAGGATATCATCAGCGCTTTGGAAAATCTATCCAACAATTTAGAACAGGTGGAACAGGAACTGGATCGCTTCCTGGATATTTTTAAACGGGTGAAAGCGGAGCAGCAAGTGGATGAATTGCGAAAGCGCATCCAGCAATTGGTGGAAAACCAAGACAATATCGATCAACAGATTCGACGGACGACACCCCAGACAGACCCGTCTGTTTTCGAACGTTTGAGTTTAGAAGAAAAAATGAGCCAAAAAGATCTGGATCAGATTCGCGATGATATGACGTCCGCTTCCAAGGATGTGAAGGAGTTCAGCCGTAAAACAGCCCAAAGCCTTGAAGATTTATCCGCCTCAGACGATGCCAAAGCATCTGATGAACATTTGGGCGAGGCAATTGAAAGTTTGGAAAAACAAAATCCCTACCGGGCCATGGATGAAAGTTACGCCGGACTCCAGTCTTTGGAATCCATGGAAAGCTCAATGGAAAATATTTTAGCCGATTTCCAAAGAGAGACAACGCGGGACATGGCGCGAAAATTCAGGTCTATTTTACGGGATGTATTAACGCTTTCGAAGGGCCAGGAATCCCTGAAAGAGGAAACCCAGGACATTCCCCGAAACTCCCCCCGCTTGGGAGATCTTGCCGGACAGCAGCAAATGCTCCAGGATCAACTGACCCAAACGATGAAAAACACCATGGACTTATCGCGGGAGACTTTTATGGTTTCGCCGGAAATGGGCCGGAAGATGGGCATGGCGTTCGCCCAGATGGAAGCGTCCAAAGGAAAACTGGCGGAAAGAAACGGAAGCGGATCCCTAGGCAACCAGGAACAAGCCATGCAATCCCTGAATGAAGGGGCCAAAGCCATCATCCAAACGGTAAAGCAAATGCAGGAGAGCGGTTCAGCCAGCGGCTACGAAGAATTTCTAAAACGGATGGAAGAAATGGCCGGCCAACAACAAAGCATCAACGATCAGGGTATGCAATTGGCCTTGGGACAAATGGCTGCCTCTATGCAACAGGCGCTGATGCAGCAAATGCTGGCGCAGCAGCAAGGCGTGCGAAAATCCCTCCAGCAAATGATGGATGAAATGAAACAGGCCGGGAATCAAGGTCTGGGCGATATGGCCGGCATTGCACATGAAATGGATGAAGTGATACGGGATTTGGAGCGGAAGCGATTTGACCGGCAAAGCGCCGACCGTCAACAGCGTATTTTATCCCGTATGCTGGACAGCCAGAAATCCATGACCCAGCGGGGATTTGAGGAAGAACGAAAATCTGAAACTGGAGAACAAATATTATTCACCGGTCCTTCAGGCCTACCTCAAGACCTCGGTCAGCGGCAATCGCTGATTATGAATGCCATGAATCATGCCTTGAAATCGGGCTATTCCCGTGACTATCAAAAAATGATTCGCCGCTATTTCAATGCACTCAGCGAAGCAGAATCAGTGATTATCCCAGATACAGGCACAACACAAGTTGAAGGAATCCATCCTTGAGATTTTTCTGGTTACTGTTATTTGCCGGGCAGTTGATTGCTCAGCCTGTTGAAGTCCTTCCGGTAGGGCAAGCGGCATTTGTTCAAGCCATGGCGATGGAACGGGCCGGAAATTTGGATGGGGCCAAACAGATATATCATCAAATTCTAAGCGGTGATCCGAACCACCAGCGGGCCTATTTGCAATTAAGAAATATTTATACCAGAACCGGTCAACCAGCAGAAGCGATTCCCATGATTGAAAATTGGCTCGATAGCCATCCTGAGGATCTTCAATCAGAATTGATCCTGGGCGAATTTTATTACCGAAACCAGAACCAGGAAAAGGCGCTGGAAATTTGGAATCATTTCAGGAAAACCAAACTCACCAACCAGACCACTTATCGGCTATTATTTCATACTTATGTGCGCTTTGGCCAAGTCGAGGCCATGGAAGCGCTCACGCGAGAGGGAAGAGAACGGTTTAATGAACCTCACTTTTTTGCCATTGATTTAGCTAATTATTACCAATCCCGCCAAACTTACGATCGATCTATAAGAGAATATTTGACCCTGATTCGGCATCAAAAGCAATATTTAAGATATACCACCGACCGCATTTTGCTCATGAGTGACGATACAACTACCCATGCGCTGATCGATTCCACATTGAGTTCTGTATCTGAGATAAATCCTGATGTGCGGTTAATATTAGCCGGATTTTATTATAAAACCGGACGATTTGAAAATGCCCTGAATCAACATCAGCAGATAGGAGTCAATAATCCTGGTGACACAAAACGATGGTTGGATTTTTCTGAGAATTTGCGAAAGGAAAATCAATTCGAATTATCGATTCGAGCCTATCATCATCTCCTGCAAAACATGGCCGAGACGGAGCCCTCAATTGTTGGCAAAGTATTGTTGGGATTAGGGCAGGCCTACGAAGAACAAATTGTTCAAAATCACATTGAATTAAAATTTGTAAAATGGTTCCCGGAAAATGGTTTTTTTCAAAACCGATTCGTGAAGGCGCCTAATATCGCCGATGATCCATTGGCCATTACGATTGAACATTATCAATCCGTATTGGCCTTACTCCCGCCATCAAATACCACCGCCACGGTTCATTTTCGTTTGGGAGAAATTCAATTCCGAATGATGCGGGATATCCATGGCGCGAAAATTTCCTACGAGGCGGCCCTCCAGGCGAGACCCCATTCTGACTTGGAGAAAAAAATCCGGATTCGGTTGGGTAACTTATTGTTATCCGCCGGTCAGTATGCGGAAGCTATTGATTATTTTAGCCGGAAATTGGGACCAAACCATCCTGCTGAAAAAGTCGATGAATTTACCATTGGTTATCTGAATAGTCTGTTGTTCAACCGGGAAATTGATGTACCCCTGGCCTTTCTCGATTCAGTGACATTAGCTTTGGAACCAAACCACCGCTATTTTAATGATTTGATGGAAATGCACGATTTACTGGTCAATTATTATTTGGACGGTACCCGAGATGACCGGATGGCCTTTGAATCTTTTTTCCAGGCGGAAGCGTTGATTAGTCAATATAAAATTCCTGAAGCGATTGAAACATTGAATTATATCGAGCAGCGATATCCCGATGCCTTAATCACACCTCTTTCCAACCTAAGGCTTGCCATCTTATTACTGGAATTTGATCAACCGGAGGCCGCCCTTTCTACCGCCTTATCCATTGAAAATTCACCCTTAAAAGATCAGGGATTGGCCTTGGCGGGAGAAATTGAAGAACTGTTTTTAGATCATCAAGAGAATGCGTTGAAATATTATCACCGCATTTTGTCTGAATGTCAATCTTCCCTTTTGGTGGAACCGGTGCGGCATCATATTCGAAAATTATCCCAACCACAGGAAAGTTAATTGAAACGCTTTATACTCTTCCTCGTTTTGCTGATTCAATCTGGATTATGCCAAAAAATTCTCATTCCTATGGATCAGGCTCAAAAAGACCATTTGAAAGCTTATGGCACTGCTTTTTGGATTTTGAATGAAAATATTAATGTGGAATGGATTCTGAATTACCGCGGCGGTTCATTCATGACCGACAGTTACCCTGACATAGAGCAGGAGTGCCGTGTGCGTGGTGTTTCTTATGAGGTCATCGGGGTGGAACAGACATTGACCATTTACAACGAAGTTGAAATCAATAACATGGATGTAGTTCTGCTGGAAAAGGCGCCCAAAATTGCCATTTATACACCCCCCAATAAACAGCCCTGGGATGATGCCGTTACCCTGGCACTCACCTATGCGGAAATTCCCTACGAAACGCTCTGGGATGAGGATGTATTCAATGGGGCCCTGGGCCAATTTGACTGGCTACATTTACACCATGAGGATTTCACGGGGCAGTATGGAAAATTTTACCGGAATTATCACACTGCCGCATGGTATATCGAACAGCAAAAGCAGTTCGAAGCAATGTCGCAAAATTTAGGCTTCAATTCTGTTCATGCCCAGAAAAAGGCCTTGGCGCAGATGATCAAAAACTATGTAGCCAATGGCGGATTTTTGTTCGCCATGTGTTCTGCCACCGATTCCTTTGATATTGCCTTGGCGGCCCTAAAAGTGGATGCGGCCCATTCCGTATTTGACGGTACACCGCTTGAAAAAAATGTTGAAGAAAAAATGGATTATACCAATTCACTGGCTTTTCACAATTTTCAAATCATCACCGATCCAATGGTTTATGAATATTCGGATATAGATTATCCTCCCAGTGATAACCCGGTGGTCCGCGGGGCTGAAGCGGATTATTTTACCCTATTTGAGTTTTCGGCAAAATATGATCCTGTCCCCACCATGTTAACGCAAAACCATGTTTCTGTGGTGAAAGGTTTTATGGGGCAGACAACAGGATTTAACCGCGAAAAAATCAAAAAGCATGTCTTAATCATGGGCGAAGACCCCACCACACCCCAAGTGAAATACCTCCATGGAAACCAAGGCCAAGGGACATTCACCTTTTTGGGCGGCCATGATCCGGAAGATTATCAGCATTTTGTGGGCGACCCACAAACAGACCTCTCCCTGCACCGTAATTCTCCAGGGTATCGTCTGATTCTTAATAATGTTCTTTTCCCGGCAGCCCGTAAAAAAGAGCGGAAAACATGATGAAAAATTTATTGCCGCTGAGGGTACGAAAAATCTCAAAGGAATTTTGAAAGCATTCGCGCCCCTTAGTGAACTTTGCGGCTAATTACCCTTTATGTGGATACAAAAAGAGATTACACTTAACCCAAAACCGCGAGGGTTTCATCTGATCACCGATGAAGTCCTGAATGGCATACCTGAAATCAAGGAAATTTCTATCGGTACTATGCAGGTGTTTATCAAACACACTTCCGCTTCTCTGACGATTAATGAAGATGCCGATCCGTCCGTGCGCACTGATTTCGAATCCCATTTCAACCAACTCGTCCCGGAGAACCAACCCTATTACCGCCACACAATCGAAGGGTCAGATGATATACCGGCCCACTTAAAATCATCTATTTTAGGTTTTTCATTAAATATACCAATCACCAATGGGAGACTTAATCTGGGAACCTGGCAGGGGATTTATTTGTGTGAGCACCGGAATCGTGGCTCAGCACGAAAACTAGTCGTGTCAGTTCAGGGGGAGTATGGAAATGTATAGATGATTGAAGGATTGGATGTATTTATTGCAACGATTCGCACACTCATCGTTGCAATCCTAAAAAACCTAAAATTGATTTATTTGTTACGCTTTGCCTCATTCCAAATGGCGTCCATTTCCTCTAAAGTTGCGTCTTCCAATTCCTTTCCCTGGGCTTTGATACCCTCTTCCACTTTTTTGAAACGATTAACAAATTTCTTATTCGTTTTTCTTAAGGCATCTTCAGCTGGGATATCCAAGAAGCGCGCCAGGTTTACGATGGCAAAAACCACATCACCTATTTCTTCTTCAATGTGCGTTTTAGTACTGCCGGATTGGGCTTCTTTTAGTTCCTGAATTTCTTCGTGGACCTTGTCCCATACCTGTTCCACCTTGTCCCAATCAAAGCCCGCATAACTTGCTTTTTGCTGGAGTCTTTGAGCCCGGACCAAAGCCGGTAAATTATTGGGTACACCATCCAAACGGGATTGGCGCCCTTTTTCTTTATGCTTGGCGGCCTCCCAATTCTGTTTGGCATGGAAGGCCGCATCCGCCTGGGCCTGGCCAAATACATGTGGATGACGATTGACCAATTTTTCATTCACCATTTTTAGTGATTCATCCAGCTTAAATTTGCCATCATCTTCAGCTATAGAGGCCTGAAAGACGACATGAAGCAAAATATCGCCTAACTCCTCCTTCAGTGTATCCCAGTTTTCGTCATCCACACTTTCGATGACTTCGTAGGCTTCTTCAATAAAATATGGCAGCAGGGATTGGTTGGTTTGTTCCCGGTCCCAAGGGCAGCCATCCGGTGCACGAAGCCGTGTGACAATCTCGACAAGTTCTTCAAATCGTTTTCCTAAGTCAGCCATAGAGTGATTCCCAATCAACCTGATCTAAATAATGGTTTTCCTTTTTTGTCATGATCTTTTTTTCAGCTTCAGATTCATCTTTAAACCCAAGCAAATGTAGACTCCCATGAATGATAAGGCGGCTTAATTCTTTATTGAGAGGCTCATTAAACTTTTGAGCATTCTCCTTCGCTCTGGGTAAACTGATATAGATTTCACCTTCAACATCATTCTCTTCATAGTCATTCAGGCGAAAGGCAATCACATCGGTGAATTGATCTTTGTTAAAGAATTTTTTTTTCAAATCGCTTAACAATTCATCTGAGCCAAAAATCAATGTGACTTGGCCTTCCTGAATTCCTTCTGATTCCAAAACATGGTTTATAATTGTTACAGCGGCCGGTTCCTCCGGCCCAATTAATGCGGGGTCTGACTCAAATTGGATCGATATCACGCCCTGGAGATCTCTCCGATTTTTCCAGTTTTTTTATCATCGGGATATTCAATGCGGATATGGTATATACCGCGCAAAACCGGGAGCAATCCGGTAGCACCGTCCACTTTACCTTTGATGCGTGTTAATTCATCCATCGTTAAAGGGCATTCTGAAAGCTGACCGGCGGAAAGACGAGTATTGATTATTTTTTCAATCATATCTTCAATTTTGAAAATGTCCGGTTCTTTAATGGAGCGAACGGCGGCTTCTACCGCTTCACAAATCATCAGAATGCCTGTCTCTTTGGTATTGGGTTTTGGGCCTGGATACTGAAATTGTTTTTCATTCACTTTACCGTTGTCCGCATCTTCCAACGCTTTGCGATAAAAATATTCAACACGTGTGGTGCCATGGTGCATGGGAATAAAATCACTCACAATGCCGGGAAGCCCATATTCCTTGGCCAGGTTTAACCCTTCCGTCACATGGTTTTTAATAATCTTGGCACTCATCACCGGCGTGAGCGTATCATGCTTATTTACACCGGTGTATTGATTTTCAATGAAATATTCCGGCCGGACCATTTTCCCCAGATCATGATAATAAGCTCCAACCCGGCACAACAGGGAATTGGCGCCAATGGCATCGGCACAGGCTTCGGCTAAATTCCCTACAACTATGCTGTGGTTAAAGGTACCATTAGCTTCATGCTGGAGCCGCTTTAAAAGGGGATGCTGAAAGTCCAGTAATTCAATCAAGGTCAGATTGGTGGTGATGCCAAAGGAAACTTCCAGGAGGCCAATCAAGCCATAGGTTACAATGGGGGAAAGGATGGCAATCACGGACAAGTTCAACATATCATTCCCCATCAGCATCCAGGTATGACCTTTAAATAATCCCTGACCAATGGTTACCAAGGCGCTACTGGCCACCAGGGCAAAAATGGCTGTAAAAAGTTGACTGCGCCGGCGAAGCTGCCGAACGGCATAAATCCCCACTGAAGAAGTGAACATGGAAGTCACCATGAATTCCACATTGTTTCCAATCAGGATGCCTGTCAGTAAAATGATAGACGTAATTCCCATGAATCCAATGCGGGCATCAAACATGATGGTCAGGATCATGGCAGCGACAGTGATGGGAATCAGGTATTCAGACAATTCCAATTTTTGGGTAAAAAGATAGGCAAGCCCGACTTCGATGGAAAAAATGAGTCCAATCAGTAATACCATTTTCCAGTCTTCAAAAATGGGTGTGCGGTATGTGAGTAAAAAGGTAAAGAAAAATGAAATGATAATTCCGATAACTAGGATGCGCCCTAAATAAGCCAAGGCCACATCAAGGCCTTTTTCTTCCATCGCCTTGATATTAATCGCCACGGATAAAGAATGAAGCTTTTGCAGGGCATCATCGGTGATACGTGTATTAGCGTCGACGATTCTTTCATTTTGAAGAATAATCCCTTTATTGCGCGGTACCCGATCCTGACGGGCCTGTTGTCTTCTTTCCGTGGTTTCCCGGTCAAAAACCAGGTTGGGTTTCATGAATTCAACAATAAGGGAATAACCCAAATTCCTGCGTATATCCTCTTCGTCAGGGAATTTACTGGTCACTTCTACGCGGGCTTTTGTCCAGGCATTTTGCAGATCGTTATAGATATCTGGATCGGTTAATTCCGGCGCTTCATTATTCCCGATATTAATTGCCACTTTATTACTGACAATTTCGGACATTTCAATATCATAGATTCCCTCAGCCCAGCGATTGCGGGATATTTGGATTATGTCATTTTGGAGTTTATCTAAATCAATGATCGAAGGATCATTCGGATCTGAGTTAAAAATATTGTCCCATTTTTCATCATCTGCAGCGAAGGCGAATTCTCTATGAATTCTTTCCATAAGCACGGCTAAAGCGGCACTGTCGGATTGTACCGCCACCCTGGCGGCATCATATTGATCTGAGAATCGATTTCGATAGAGAGAATCCTTTGAATCGGATAATTCTTTATTTCCGCGTTGGATGGAATTCACCAAGCTAAAAAATTCACCGATTACCGCCACTTGTCCATCCACAACATCCTGGGATCGGGAAAATAAAAATGGTTCTGACTTGACTGCTTCATCTAAATCAGATTGAAGCTCCTGGTCCGTTTTTAAAATCGGGAAATTAAAGGGCGCAACCACTTCCTCCTGCGCCACGTCATTGAGCTGGTAGGAATAGAGTAATGCTTTTCCGCGGGGGAAGAAAAATGACAGGGCGGCAATCACCGCCAGCAATATGGACATTTGCCGCCAATAATGATTCAGAATACCTGAAAACTGTTGGGATAAGGAAGGCTTGTTGGGGATTCGAACCATTAAAGTCCTTTGACGGAATTGACTATATTTTTGGCAATAATCAGACGCTGAATTTCACTGGTCCCTTCCCCAATTTCCAGGATTTTTGCATCCCGGAAGTACCGTTCAACATCATACTCTTTGACATAGCCGTAGCCGCCGTGGACTTGAATTGCTTCTGTGGTTGTCCGCATGGCCGTTTCACTTGCGAATAGTTTTGCCATGGCTGCTTCCTTGATGATGTCATGCCCTTGGTCTTTCATCCATGCGGCGTGAAACGTGAGTAATTTTGCTGCTTCGATTTCGGTCGCCATATCGGCCAATTTATTCCCAACCGCCTGGAATTCATGAATTTCCTTCCCGAATGCTTTTCTTTCGGTGGCATACTTTAAGGCACGTTCGTAGGCACCCATAGCTGTTCCGACAGATAGGGCAGCCACTGAAATCCGGCCGCCGGTTAAGGTCTTGAGGAATGTTTTAAATCCTTTTCCCGGCGTTCCCAACATATTCTCAGCGGGCACGTGCATATCTTCAAAAAACAATTGGCGGGTATCGCTGGCGCGCCATCCCATTTTCTTTTCTTTGGGATTTAATTTTAATCCGGCTGTGTCGGTGGGAACGATAAATGCGCCTATCCCCAAGTCTTTCCCATCTTCAATAATTCGCGCTGTGAGGTTGAGGATTCCCGCCTCCCCGGCATTGGTAATAAAAATTTTTCCGCCATTAATGATGTATTCTTCACCTTTTTTTACAGCGGTTGTTTTGGTGGCACCGGCGTCGCTGCCCGCTTCAGGTTCGGTGAGACCAAAGGCGCCGATCATTTCACCTGAAGCCAGTGGAGGTACAAATTTTTCCTTTTGTGCATCGGTCCCGGCAATCACGATTGGTGTTGTACCCAGGGAAGTATGGGCCGCCATGGTAATCGCCACCGACGCATCGGTTCGAGCCAGTTCCATCACTGCTGCGGCGTATGCGACGGTATCCATGCCGGCGCCGCCTAATTCTTCCGGGATGGGAATGCCCATAAGACCCAGTTCGGCCATCTGTTTGACCAATTCCTTGGGAAATTCACCGCTTTCATCCAATTCCCGCGCCACCGGCGTGATTTCATTATCCGCAAAATCACGGACCATTTCCACCAGCATGGCATGTTCATCTGTAAAAAATAATGTATCCATTTTTCGATTATTTATGTGCTGAAATTTAATTCCTGAATGGTTGGATTATAATCAGGATTTTACCATCGAATTGCCGCTGAGGCCCAGGTGTAACCAGCGCCAAAAGCAGCTAATATAATATAGTCTCCCTTTTCAATCCGGCCCTCCGTGTGTGCTTCTGTAAGGGCAATAGGAATGGATGCAGCGGTTGTATTGCCGTATTTATGAATATTGCTGTATACTACATCCATGCCGACACCCAGCCTTTTAGCTACCGCTTGGCTGATTCGGTAATTGGCCTGATGGGGGATCACCAGTTTGATATCTTCAATGGTTAATCCATTTTGGTCCAAGGCTTCCCCAATCACTTCTGGAAATCGCGCGACAGCATTGCGAAAGACTTCCCGGCCATTCATGATCGGCTTGAACTTTGCTTCATTATAGAATTGATCTTTAACCCATCCACCTTCACTTGTCCCCGGTGCTTCCATCCACAGGTTTTTCATATCTTTTCCTTCACAATGGAGGTGGGTAGATAAAATCCCACTTTCATCATCACTTCTCTGCAGAATAGCCGCGCCGGCACCGTCTCCAAATAGAACGCCGATATCCCTGCCTTCAGTGGTTTTATCGATCAACTTGGATTGGGCTTCTGCTCCGATCACTAATATGGTTTTTGCCATCCCAGTGCGAATAAATTGATCTGCGACAGACAGGCTGTATATAAAAGCGGAACAGGCTGCCTTTATATCAAATGCACCAACTGTTCTGAGACCCAGTCTGTCTTGCAATTGTGCACTCACGCCGGGGAAAAAATAATCTGGAGATAGGGTACCAACGATAACCATATCAATATCGCTTTTATCCACCCTAGACATTTTGATTGCACCAATAGATGCCTCGAATGCTAAATCAGAAGTAGCGATATCTTCGGTGGACCAGCGTCTTTCTTTTATTCCCGATCTGGATTGGATCCATTCATCAGACGTATCTATGCGCTGTGCCAAATCATCATTTGTGATGACCTGATCAGGTACGTGGCATCCCATACCTGTAATCTGACTTCTGTACATCAGGATTTAATGCAGTTGGTTTGGTATCTGAATATCGCGGACATTGAGTTGAATCGTAGAATTGCCCTGCCATTCATTTACCTCAACCACATAAGCGAGGTCGACGGGGACACCTCGAATCAAATCCTCATAATGAAAGGCTAATTTGAACCCAACAGCGGGATAATTCCTACCATTTTGACTGACAGTAAAGCGGATATGCTCTCCATTACCCATGAGACGAGGCTGGCCGGAAATCGTGAGATTCCGGCTGACAAATTTCGGGCGCATATTTCCCGGCCCAAAAGGACTTAGTTTTTCCAGAAACCGCATAAAGCGCGGATTAATGTCGCTGAGTTTCATTTCACCATCAATACTGATGGCCGGGACGAGGTCATCCTTGGTGAGAATTTTATTCACATTCCTCAAAAAAGCGGCTTTGAAATTTTCATACTGATCTTCTTTAACGGTCATGCCTGCCGCCATGGGATGCCCTCCATATCCTTCGAGAAATTGGCTGACATGGGTGAGGGCATCATACAGATCAAGTTTGGGTATACTTCGGGCTGATCCTTTACCGAGACCTTTTTCATCAAAGGAGATCACAATGGCGGGGCGTGAGAATTCATCCTTAATGCGGGAAGCGACTATACCAATGACGCCGGGATGCCAGCCCCGCGAGCCGACAATGACTGTTTTATCATGCTCAAGGTCAACCTGGGAATGGGCCAGGCGAATGGCATCATTTACCACATCTTCTTGGATCAGCTGCCGGCGTTTATTTTCGCGCACCAAAATAGATGCCAGTTCTTCCGCCCGAACTTTGTCAGAGGATGTGAGTAATTCAACAGTTCGATTTGCGTCACCCATTCGTCCGGCCGCGTTGATTTTAGGTGCCAGACCAAATACCAATTTCCTCACATTCAGTGATTCTCCAACCAATCCCGTTTGAACGAGTAGTTGATGTATTCCAGGCTTTTCCGCCTGTTCTAATTTTTCCAGCCCTCGATGAACCAATACCCTGTTTTCATTCAAAATCGGGACCATATCGGCTGATGTGGCCAAGGCCACCATATCCAAGTAGTTCAATCCAACATTTTGACCAATCCCGGATTTTTCTGATAATGCCGATATCAATTTGAAAGCAACACCGCATCCGCACAGCCCTTTGAATGGATATTCGCACCCTTTCTGCTTGGGATTTAATACAGCATAGGCGTTTGGCAGTTTTTCATCGGGAATATGATGGTCTGTAATAATGACATCAATTCCGCTTTGATTGGCATAGTTTACCGCCTCAAAAGCGTTAATACCACAATCACAGGTAATCAGTAAGTCCGCGCCGATGGAACTCCCATAATCAATACCTCCAGCGGATAATCCGTAGCCTTCTGTTTCTCGATCAGGAATATAAAATTCAACCTTTGCATTGAGATCTTTTAGACCTAAGTATAATAAAGATGCGCCCGTCGTACCATCCACATCATAATCCCCGAAAACCAGAATCGGTCTTTCTTCCTGAATATTCAGTAAAATACGATCGACTGCAACATCCATGTTTTTCATCAAGAATGGATCATGGAGTTGCTCAATGGAAGGGTTGAAAAAATCGCGTGCACTGTTAAGAGATTCAATACTCCGATTCGCCATCACCTTGGCAATAATCTCGGATGTATTGAACTCCTGTTTTAATGAGGCTACCAGTTCCTCAGATGGTGTTTTAATTTTCCAGCGCATTTCAATTAATTAATTTGGAGTTAAGCCATAATTATCATGAAGCTATATTTTCAATCCCGTAGGGATGAAATGATTATCGAATATAATAGAAAAATGTTTAACCCCGAAGGGGTGCGTTAGAAGCATTTTATTAAACAATTTTTTGAAAATAGAGCCAATCTATAAGCCGAGTTCTGTTATCGATAGTCATTCATCTGGTCCCGTCATTTCTGGCGGGATCACGCGATCAACCCTCCCCTCCTGTCTACGCTGGGCTTCGCCAAGCAGGCAATGATGCGGACAACATCTCGGGGTATACTTGATCTTGCACCGGATGGGGTTTACAAGCATCCCGACTTGCATCGGGATCTGGTGGTCTCTTACACCACCTTTTCACCCTTATCCCGAATCAAGTTCGGGACGGTATATTTTCTGCTGCACTTTCCATCCCCGCATACTGCGGGGCCCTCCCGTTAGGAGGCATCCTGTCCTGCGGTGCTCGGACTTTCCTCTTTCAATTACGCTCACCGCGGATTGAGAGTAACTATCCGATCGACTCTATTTTCAAAAATCGTTGAAAATTACAAAATAATTGAGAAACTGCTATACAGATTCCCAATAAAGGAAACGACTGCAGCTATCACATGTATGAGGCCCTTTTCCAGCTCTCACTTCGGATATGATCTGAGGCGGTACAAATGCGCCGCATCCGCCACAGGCTGAGCCTTCTACATGGACAACAGATATTCCTTTTCTCGCATTGTGAATCCGGTCATAACGTGAAAGAGTTGCGCCATCAATACCGCCGCGCTGTTTATCTCTTTGAGATTCCAGATTTGCCTTCTCTTCAGAAGATTCATTCATTAACACTTCGAGTTTTTTCCGACGTCCAACCAAATCATTGCTTAAAGATTCCAAATTTTCTTCCTCAGATTTTATCCGCTCTTCAAGCGATTCTTTCTCTTCAGTGAATTCTAAAGATTTTGTCTCAATTTCATCAAGCTCACCCTTGAGATGGTCAATTTCATGCTGCAGGGCATCGTATTGTTTATTGGTTGTGACTAAGAAAAGCTGATCTTTATGTTTGTCGATTTTCCCTTTGATATCCGTCATTTGCCCTTCAAACTTGTGTAATTCAAGTTCGAGTTCTTTGATGCGGGCTTTACCATCCTCGACAGATTTGATCAAAGCAGATTCCTCATTTTTAAGTGCATCCACTTTTCCCGGCAGATCACCCAAGAGTTCAGCGATATCCTTAAGCTGTGAGTCAATTTGTTGAAGTGCTACAATTTGCTGAATTATGCTCATTCAGACTTGGCTCCTTTCAGAAACAAAAAATGCACCGCATAGGGTGCATTCTTAATCAAGTTTTTGGAAAAATAATTGATCCCCGGAGTTCGGAAATTCATTGCCTTGCCTTTCGGGGATTTTGGGTTACCATAACGGCGGGGAATTTAAGACAATTATAATGTCATTGCGAAGGGGAAAGGTGGTAATGTTTTCATTAACGGGCTAATATACACCCCTTTGAAAAATCCCATTCAATTCCAAATAATATCATTTTACTATTTTCATATAATTCACCCTTATCTCCCATAAAAGAAATGGTGGCTGTTAAATTATTCTGTTTAAACAATGGTTTAATTTTCAGGTCAACCCGATAAGAAAATTGATTCAAACCATCTTCAAAAAAATAGTCAATTTCTCTTTTTATAGATCGGTCTCTATCATGAAATGTCCCAAAATTTTTAGAATACGTTAATAAAACCCTATATTGTATAAATTCTGTTATATTCCCTTCAAATCCTGCATGCAGTGCTTTGACTCTATTATTTACAATATGTGTCCAATCTCTGATTTCATTTTGTCCCAAGGTAAACATGGGGTTTCCTATAACTCGTCCCTCATACACCCATCCTCCTCTATACAGGTAGTTATTATAATAATCATCCCATCCATAGGTTGAATCGGAAACCTCTTCAGATCCACTTTGATGCATTGTATACATTAATTCAAACAAAACATCTGATACTACCCCCTTTTTATCTTTTGAATGGATAGCCAATCCCCAAAGCCCATCAGGGTAATTCAACAACCAACGAGCGCCACTTTGATCCTCGAATGGATGTTGAAGGTAAAAGTGAAAATCGTGAGACTGTTTTTTAATCAGAAAGCCCAAATCCCACATTCCTAAATGGTTCCCTAATGTGTTGGTTTTATCAAGGGTCGCTGCCGAAGGTGGCCCACTTAAGAGTAAAAAAATGCGGATGTAATCTTCAAATGAGTCCGGTTGTGCACCAAATTCCCTTGTAGTCCCCCCCCATATTGCTTCATGAACTAATCCAATGTAGCCTGAGATGTCTTTATTACCGGAAGATAGATATAACCATTTTTCATGAAGGGCGGGGGCTTTAAGGTACAATCCTTTATCTAACCAACCATTGGATATACCCCCTTTAATATTAAATGTAATATTTTTAATCCGTATCAAATGATACTCTGGAATTGAAAATGAAATCCGCGGCACTGGCAATGCATTCGACCCTACTATCATTGAACCTAAAGATAAGGGAAAATAATTTTCTCCCAATTGTGTTTTTTTTCGCCCTCCCAATATTCTAAACCATTTATATGAAATCCCGATATATAATTCAGGTGTTAACAATGAATCCCCCGAGGTGACAAATGCATTTTCCACCCCAAAAATGATTCGGCCTGTTTTCCGTAAATTAGTCGTTGATGAAAAATGAATCGTATTCAACAGACTGCTTTGTTTTGGAGTCGTTATACCCCAACTATTCACCTGAGCCCAGAAGGGGGTATTCATTCCCGAGTATAAGCTCGTTTCACTTTTTATGTCAATTTGGAACGATGTCTGGGCACCAATACACACAATCAGATAGAACTGAAAAATAAAAACCCGTGAGATTTTGTTAATCATCACGGGAAATTAAGGATAAAATTAAATTAATATAGTTGGATGAATGACTGTCAGCGAAACTCGATTTTTCCAGTTGGAGAAAGATTGAAAATTT